>JAOPZJ010000057.1 GCA_025964155.1 Solirubrobacterales bacterium | reverse complement strand
CTTCGTCGGTGAGCCCGAACCACTGCAGCGGGTAGCGGATCAGTGTCCCCGGCATCCGTGCGGGGCAGCCGATGATCGTTCTCGGCATCCGTGCGAGATCCATGACCGATCACCGTAGTGCCCTGGGCGACGCCCGTGCAACCGCCGGACGTCGGCAAGCGGACCGCCGGTCCGGTTTGCGCGCCGGTGTCCGCCGACCTTGGGAACCCCGCGGAGCCCGTGATCCCTTGCGCGCGCGTGCGGCGCGCGGGAACCTGGGTGAACGGCCGCCGTCCGTCCCCTCGCGGGCGCGGCGGCCGTCCAGACCGCTCGCGACCACGGAAGAAGCGCCATGCGTCACTCCGCCACCCCGCGCCACCTGCCCGAGGCGCCGACCGGGCTTATCCAGGCGTTCTGGGTCTTCGTCGTCCTCACGCTGGGGCTGATGGTCGCCGTCGTGATCGTTGCGCGCGTGGACCCGTTCGGCGCGCCCGTGATCGGCGTGGCGATCGCCGTCCTCTCGGTGCTCTGGGGGCTGCACGTGCGCGCGGCCCACGTCCACCGCGCCGAGATCGAGCGCGATGTCGCGTTTCGGCGCGCGCGGGAGCGACGAGGGTTCTGAACGTCAGGAGGTGAACTGGGTTCACCCTGGACGCAGACTCGGGCCCCGGACAGCTACCATCCAGCCTGCTGCCGGCTCCATGCGCCAGCGGCCGGCGGCTGTTCCTGAGCGGACGCCGCTCGATGCGAGTCTCTCGAGCACAGGAGTCTGAACATGAGCAGCACCGAAGCGCTGGTCTTCGACGCCATCCGCACCCCCCGCGGCAAGGGCAAGAGCAACGGATCCCTGCACGGGACCAAGCCCGTCGATCTGGTCGTCGGCCTCATCCACGAGACCCTGTCCCGCCAGGACGGCCTCGATCCTGCCCTCGTCGACGACGTCGTCCTCGGCTGCGTCTCCCCGATCGGTGACCAGGGCGGCGACATCGCCAAGGTCGCTGCGATCAAGGCGGGCCTGCCGGACACCGTCGCAGGCGTCCAGCTCAACCGCTTCTGCGCGTCGGGCCTGGAGGCCGTCAACATCGCCGCGCAGAAGGTCGCCTCCGGCTGGGAGGACCTCGTCTTCGCCGGTGGTGTCGAGTCCATGTCCCGCGTCCCGATGGGCTCCGACGGCGGTGCCTGGGCGATGGACCCCGAGACGAACTTCGAGACCGGCTTCGTGCCCCAGGGCATCGGCGCCGACCTCATCGCCACGATCGAGGGCTGGAATCGGGAGGACGTCGACGCGTTCGCCGCCCGCTCACAGGAGCGTGCCGCCCACGCCCAGCGCGAGGGCTACTTCGACAACTCCGTCATCGCGGTCAAGGACCTCAACGACCAGGTCGTCCTGGAGCGCGACGAGTTCATCCGCGAGGGCACGACGGTGGAGTCGCTCTCCGGGCTCAAGCCCTCGTTCGCCGCGATGGGCGACATGGGTGGCTTTGACGCCGTGGCGCTGCAGAAGTACCACTGGATCGAGAAGATCGACCACGTCCACCACGCGGGCAACTCGTCCGGCATCGTCGACGGCGCCTCGCTCGTGACGATCGGCTCGGCCGCCGCGGGCGAGAAGGCCGGCATGAAGCCCCGCGCGCGCATCCTCGCGACGGCCGTCTCCGGCTCGGACCCGACGATCATGCTCACCGGCCCGGCGCCGGCGTCGCTCAAGGCGCTCGCGAAGGCCGGCCTGAAGGCGTCGGACATGGACCTCGTCGAGATCAACGAGGCCTTCGCGGCCGTCGCCCTGCGCCTCATCCGTGACCTGGACATCGACCCGGAGATCACGAACGTCAACGGTGGCGCGATCGCCATGGGTCACCCGCTCGGCGCGACCGGCGGCATGATCCTCGGCACGATCATCGACGAGCTCGAGCGCCGCAACAAGCGCTACGGCCTCTGCACCCTGTGCGTCGGTGGCGGCATGGGCATCGCGACCGTCGTCGAGCGCATCTAAGCGCCTCGTCCATCCCCTTAGAGAACTGAGAGAACACCGATGAGCGAGAGCACCACGATCCGCTACGAGAAGGGCGACGACAACATCGTCACCCTCACCCTCGACGATCCCAACCAGTCCGCGAACACGATGAACGCGGCGTACATCGCGTCGATGGGCGCGACCGTCGACCGCCTGGAGGCCGAGAAGGACGACATCGCGGGCGTCATCATCACCTCGGCGAAGAAGACGTTCTTCGCCGGCGGCGACCTGAACGACCTCAAGAAGGTCGGCCCCGAGGACGCCGAGGAGTTCAGCAAGCACATCCGCGAGGTCAAGCAGCAGCTGCGTCGCCTGGAGTCCCTGGGCAAGCCCGTCGTCGCGTGCGTCAACGGCGCCGCACTGGGTGGCGGCCTGGAGATCACGCTGGCCACGCACCGCCGCATCGTCGTCGACAACCCGAAGATCCAGCTCGGCACCCCCGAGGTCCAGCTGGGCCTGCTGCCCGGTGGCGGTGGCGTGACCCGGTCGGTCCGCATGCTCGGCATCGTGAACGCGCTCATGGGCCTGCTGGTCCAGGGCAAGCCGCTGAAGCCCGCCAAGGCGCTGGAGATGGGCCTGATCGACGAGCTCGTCGCCACGCCGGAGGAGCTGATCCCGGCCGCGAAGAAGTGGATCGCGGAGAATCCGGAGGCCGTGCAGCGCTGGGACGTCAAGGGCTACAAGATCCCCGGTGGCACGCCGTCGTCGCCGTCCCTGGCCGCCAACCTGCCGGCGTTCCCGTCCAACCTGCGCAAGCAGCTGAAGGGCGCGAACTACCCGGCGCCGATCGCGATCATGTCGGCCGCGGTCGAGGGCGCGCAGGTCGACTTCGACACCGCGATCGAGATCGAGGGGCGCTACTTCACGTCGCTGGCCACCGGCCAGATCGCGAAGAACATGATCCAGGCGTTCTTCTTCGACATCGCGCGGGTCAACGGCAAGCGTGGCCGTCCCGACGACGTCGAGGCGTTCCAGTCCAAGAAGGTCGTCGTCCTGGGCGCCGGCATGATGGGCGCCGCGATCGCCTACGTGTCCGCCAAGGCCTGCATCGAGGTCGTCCTCAAGGACGTCTCCCAGGAGGCGGCCGAGCGCGGCAAGGGCTACTACAAGGCGCTGTGCGACAAGGCCGTCGCCAAGGGCCGCACTTCG
>JAOPZJ010000048.1 GCA_025964155.1 Solirubrobacterales bacterium | reverse complement strand
ACGTGCGCCTGGCCGTCGCCGCGCTGTCGGCGGGCACGCTGCAGGTCGCCGAGGTCGCCGGCGAGCTGGCCGCCGTGCTCGAGGCGCAGGCGGTGGAGCTCGGGCTCGCGATCGCCGAGCAGGCGCTCGCCGGGGCGCTGCACGTGCAGCCCGAGCGCGTCGTCGACGTCGTCCGCGGCGCGCTGCGGCGCCTCGTGGATCGTGAGCGCGTGACGCTCCTCGTCCACCCCGACGACCTGGAGTGCATGCGCGCGAGCACGCCGGCGCTGCTGGCCGAGCTGGGGGGCATCGAGCACTGCGAGGTCCAGGCGGAGCGCCGGGTGTCCCGCGGTGGCGCGATGGTCCGCACCGGCGACGGCGAGGTGGACGCGACGCTGGAGACGAAGCTCGCGCGGGCACGCGACGTCATCGTGCAGTCCCTCACCGAATCCGACCGGGCGCGTGATGCGGCCGGCGACTGACGCCCTGCCGGCGGCCACCGCCGCGCTGCTGCACGCCGACCTGCACCGCCGTCGCGGACGCGTCACCGACCTCATCGGCCTCATCGTGGAGGCGACCGGCCTGGAGGCCGAGGTGGGGGAGGTCTGCCTCGTGCGCACCGGCCGCCAGGCCACCGGCTGGACCGAGCGGCCTGCCGAGGTCGTCGGCTTCCGGTCCGGGCGCACGCTCCTCATGCCGCTCGGCGAGCTGTACGGGATCGGTCCCGGCGATGTCGTCACCGGCACCGGACGTCAGGTCACCGGCCCCGTCGGGCCGGCGCTCCTCGGCCGCGTGCTCGACGGGCTGGGCAACGCGATCGACGGCGGCCCGTCGCTGGACGGCGTCCCACGCGCGCCGATCACCGCGTCGCCACCGCCGCCGATGGAGCGGCCGCGAATCACCGAGCGGGTCTCGCTCGGGGTGCGCGCGCTGGACGGCCTCGTGCCGTGCGGGCGTGGGCAACGCCTGGGCATCTTCGCCGGGTCCGGGGTCGGCAAGTCCTCGCTGCTCGGCATGATCGCGGGCGCCACGAGCGCCGACGTCAACGTCATCTGCCTCGTCGGCGAGCGCGGCCGGGAGGTACGGGAGTTCATCGACCGGGACCTCGGGACAGCGCTCGCGCGGTCGGTCGTCGTGGTCGCCACGAGCGACCAGCCCGCGCTCGTGCGGATCAAGGCTGCGCTCACCGCCACGACGATCGCCGAGTCCTTCCGCGACGCCGGCCACGACGTGATGCTCATGATGGACAGCGTCACGCGCTTCGCGATGGCCCAGCGCGAGGTCGGCCTGGCGATCGGCGAGCCGCCGGCCACGCGCGGCTACACACCGTCCGTCTTCGCGCTGCTGCCCAAGCTCCTGGAGCGCTCGGGGACGAGCGTGAGCGGGTCGATCACCGCGCTCTACACGGTGCTCGTCGACGGCGACGACATGAACGAGCCGATCGCCGACGCCGCGCGCTCGATCCTCGACGGCCACATCGTGCTGACCCGCGAGCTCGCGCACGCCGGCCACTATCCGGCGGTCGACGTCCTGCAGTCCGTCAGCCGGCTCGTGGGCGAGGTCACCGAGCCGGAGGTGCGCGCCGCCGCGCAGGAGCTCCGCGCGCTGCTGGCCGCCCACCGGGACAAGCGCGACCTCATCGCGATCGGCGCGTACGAACGCGGGTCCGACCCGCTGACCGACCGTGCCATCGACCTCGAGGGCGCGATCCAGGGCTACCTGCGCCAGACCGTCGAGGACCCCACGGGCGCGGCAGAGGCCGACGCCCGGCTGCGGGCGCTCGTCGGCGACGACGGTGCGCCCGGAGTCCCCACCGAAGCGTCGGGGCCGGACGACGACGTGCTGGCCGCCCTCGTACAGGCCGTCGCGGCCGACGTGCCCGCCTTCGCTCCGGGCCCCGTCGCCCTGCCGCCGCTCGGGCTGGCCGGGTAGGCGCGCGTGCACCTCAACTTCCCGACCGCCGGGCCGATCACCGGTTGGCCCGTGCTTTCCATCACGACAGAGCGCGACGCTGCCTATCGGGCGATCGCCGCAAGCCTCCCGGACATGGTCGTCACGGTCTTCGACGAGGAGCTGACGGTGCGGATCGTCGAGGGCGGCGGCCTGGTCGCGGCGTTGCCCGGAGCGGCGTACGAGGGGCGCCCGGTCGCCGAGCTGCTGGACCCAGCCTGCCGCGAGGATGTCCTGAAGCGCTACCGGCTGGCGCTCGCCGGAGGCCGCAGCGAGTTCGCGTACGCGTCGGCCGCCACGGGCCGTCAGTACGGCGTGACCGTCTGCCCCCTGGACACCGGCCCGTCCGGGGAGCGCCTGGGCCTGGCGGTCTGGCATGACGTCACCGAGCGCAACGAGGTCCACCGGCGCCTGCAGCACCTCGCTGACCACGACGCCCTGACCGGGCTGCTGAACCGCCGCCGCTTCGAGCAGGAGGTCGAGCATCACCTGACGCTCTGCCGCCGCTACGGCGCGCGCGGGGCGGTCCTGCTCATCGACGTCGACCACTTCAAGTACGTCAACGACACGCTCGGCCACAGCGCCGGCGACGAGCTCATCATCCAGATCGCCGACGCGCTGCACTCGCGCCTGCGCGAGAGCGACCTGCTGGCCCGCCTCGGTGGCGATGAGTTCGCGGTGCTCCTGCCGCAGGTCGACGAGGCGGGTGCCCAGCTCGTCGCGCGGTCGCTCGTGGAGGACCTGCGCGGATACGCCCGCGCGCACCGTGACGGCCCGCTGCGACCGGTGACGGCGTCCATCGGCGTCGCCGTCGTCGGCGCCGGGCGGCTTTCCGCGGACGAGCTCATGACCCAGGCCGACCTGGCGATGTACGACGCCAAGGAGGCCGGCCGCGACCAGCACGCGGTCTACCGCGACGAGGACGTCCACGGCGCGGCCGAGCCCACGGGTGGCATCCGCACGCGCCTGCGGTGGCTGGACATGGTGCAGGCGGCGCTGGACGAGGATCGCTTCGTCCTCCACGGACAGCCGATCGTCGACCTGGCCACCGGACGCACCCACGGCCATGAGCTGCTGCTGCGGATGCTCGGTGACGACGAGCAGCTCATCCCGCCCAACGCCTTCCTGCCCGTCGCCGAGCGCTTCGGGCTGATCCCGGCGGTGGACCGCTGGGTCATCGACAAGGCGATCGGTCTGGCGGCAGACCAGGGCTCGCGCTTCTCGATCAACCTCTCGGCCAAGTCGCTGAGCCAGCCGGACCTCGTGACCTTCATCGCCGACCACATCGGGGCGGCCGGCGTGGATCCGTCGGTCCTGACGTTCGAGATCACGGAGACCGCCGCGATGACGAACATCGCGCTCGCCCGAACCTTCGCCGAGGGGCTGCACGACCTCGGCTGTCGCCTGTCGCTCGACGACTTCGGCGCGGGCTTCGGCACGTTCTCCTACCTCAAGCACCTGCCGTTCGACGAGGTGAAGATCGACGGGGAGTTCGTCTCCGGATGCACGCACTCGTCCTTTGACCAGATGGTCATCGACGCCGTCGTCCGGATGGCCGCCGCGCTCGGGAAGACGACCGTCGCGGAGTTCACCCGGGACCGCGAGACCGCCGAGCTGCTGCGCGGCGCCGGCGTGACATACGCCCAGGGCTTCTACCTCGGGCGCCCGGGCCCGCTGCCCGCGGACGACGCGATCACCGTCCACACCCTGAAGCAGTGAGGTTCCTGCCGAACACCCGTCCATCGGGCGTCCACCAGCTGACCAGCCGTACGATCACCAAGGGCGTGAGCGAGTCCCCCTTCCGGTTCGGCTTGGAGCGCGTGCGCCAGGTCCGTGCGCACGACGAGCGCACCGCCCAGGAAGGATTCGCGGGCAGCCTGACGGCGCGCTCGCGTGAGCAGGCGGCGCTCGTCGACGCGCAGTCCACGCTCGAGCTCGCCCGCCGGACGGCGACGCCGGCGGCCGCGCAGACGGGCACGCTGTCGGGCCCCGGACTCGTCGCGGGCGCGGCCTGGGTGCAGCGGCTT
>JAOPZJ010000445.1 GCA_025964155.1 Solirubrobacterales bacterium | reverse complement strand
ACAACCGAGCCCGGCGTCCCGGCCCACCGACCACCCCCTCCAACGGCCTTCAAGGACGGCGATCACCCATGCGCACTTGACAACTCGACGGCCATATCAGTTGGAGCGCACGGCACTCCATGGCTGCTGCCGTGCGGGCACATTTGGTGAGGAACCCCGGCCGCCGGAAGCCGAGGCCTCACAGGAAGCAGCAGCCCTCTCCGCGATAGGTGGCGACCTCCTCGACGATGCGCTCGCCCGAGACGAGGAAGAGGCTCGAAAAGCGCTCGCCGAGCTCCCCCGCCTTCGCATGGCGCATCCAGACGCGATCGCCGACGCGCAACGCGTCCGCCGCCGGCCCGAGCAGCGGCGTCTGCGCCTCACCGGCGCCCTCGCGGGGGTCGAGGCGCAGCCCGGGCGGATAGACCGGCTCGGGCAGCCGGTCGCGCGCCGGCGGGCCGGAGGCGACGTAGCCGCCGCCCAGGGCGGTCGCGACCCCTGGACCGGGCCGGCGCACGACCGGGATGGCGAAGAACGCCGCGGGAGTCGGGGCGAAGCCGCGGTAGCGGTCGAAGAGCGCGGGCGCGAGCAGGCCGGAGCCCGCCGCCACCTCGGTGACGGCCGGCTCGCTCGCGGAGCGCTCGATGCTGCCGGTCCCGCCGGCGTTGACGAACTCGAGCGAGCCCGCGAGCTCCAGCACGCGCGCCACCGCCGCGGCCCGCCGCGCGCGGAGCTCGCGCGCGGAGGCGGCCTGCATCGCGCGGATCAGCGCACCGCCGACCGGTCGCGCGCGGGGCGCGTCGCCGACCCCGGCGATCTGGCTCTCGTAGGCCATGACGCCGACGAGGCGGAGCTCCGGGCGGCGCAGCACCTCGGCGGCGAACGCGGCGAGCGCATCCGGGTCGTGCAGCGGTGAGCGCTTGGCGCCGATTCGCACGCGGCCGCCGAACAGGCGCAGGCCGGCGTCGAGCTCGATGCAGACGCGCACCGGCGCCACCGCCGTCGCGCCGGCCGCGGCGATGAGGTCGAGCTGCTGCACCGCGTCGACCATCAGCGTGACCGGCGCGCCCTCGCCGACGAGCCGCGCGAGCGCGGGACGGTCGGCGGTCGGGTAGCCGACGACGAGGTCGTCGAACCCATGATCGGCGAGCCAGAGCGCCTCCGGCAGCGTGAGCGCGAGGGTGCCGCGGAAGCCGGGCGGGCCGTCGAGCACACGCCGCTGGAGCGCGCGGCAGCGCACCGACTTGCTCGCGAGCCGGAGCGGCGTGCCGGCCGCGCGTCGCACGAGGTCGGCCGCGTTCGCGTCGAAGGCGTCGAGGTCGACGCAGGCGAAGGGGGGCGTGAGCTCGGCGCAGGCGCGCTCGAGCCGCTCGTGCTGGGCGAGGGTCATCGGCCGTGACAGTAGGGCGCGTGGCGCGGGAAGGGAAACACCGATCTCGCCCGGACTGACGCGCGCTGCTCGGCCACCGCTAACGCAGGACGAGTTCCAGGGTCTGCGACGTGCCATCGTGCCCCGCGGCGTCGGCCGGCGTCACGACGGCGCGGTAGCGCCCGCGCGGCAGCCGGTGCCCGTGGACCTTCTTGGGCTGCGTGATGGCGATCTGACCGACCTTCGCCACCGTACGTACGATCTTCGCCCTGGTCTCGTAGCTGGTGCACCCGTGGCCCTTTCTCTTGCCGGCCACGCAGCGCCCGTTCCTCAGGTGGCCGGCGAGGCCCCGCTGGAGCAGCAGCGTCACCGATCCGGGACCCGAGATCGTGAAGACGATCTGACCGTGGGAGACCTTCGGCTTCGACACGGTGGGCACTCCGGGCTTCGGCGTCGACGGGGGTGTCGAGCGCGGTGCGGGCGGCGCGGGGTGGCTCAGGAAGAACGCGTACATGGCGGCCGTCTCATCGGGCCCCGACGGGTCGGCGTAGGGCTGCGCCGGGTCGGCGCCGGACCAGGCGTGGTTCATGCCGTGGACGACCCAGTACTGCGCCAGCTCGGTCTGGCGGCTGTCGACGTAGGTGCGAACCGTGTAGGAGCGGCCCCCTGGGGCCTGGCCCTGAGTCGTCTTCGCCGGCACGCGCGGCACCGAGCCGTTGAGCGCCGCGTCATCCGCAAGGTCGCCGGTCACGAGCCACTGCTGCACCAGTTGGTCGGCGTTGATCGGCGGCACCGTGGTGTCCGCATCGCCCTCGAACGCGATGAATGGCATCGGCCGGGCATGGGAGCCCATTTCCTTGTAGGCCTGCCGACCTGCCTGTACGGGGTCGGCGCTCTTGTAGCCCGCGCATGCGGCCGTGGCCGCGTACTCGCAGCCCGAGCCGATGCCGATCGCGGCGAAGCGGTCGGGGTAGGTCGCCGCCATGACCGAGGCCATCGCGCCGCCGGCCGACAGCCCGGCCGCGTAGACCCGGCGGGGATCGACGGCGTAGTCGCGCTCGATGAAGCTCGTCACCGCAGCGACTCGCGCCGGCTCGCCCGCGGAGCGGTGCATGCTTGCGTCCTGGAAGAAGTTCCAGCACTTCAGGGAGTTGGCGTTGGGATCCTGCTCCGGGAAGACGACGATGAAGCCCTTGGCCTCCGCCAGCGCGTCCCAGCGCGACAGCAGGCGGAACTGGTCGGCGGTCTGCGTGCACCCGTGCAGGGCGACGACCAGCGGCATCGGCGTCCCCGCCTTGTACGTCGACGGGATGTACAGCTCGTAGTGCTGCGTTCCCTCCGAGCCGGTGTAGTCCCCCGCGGTGAGGGTCCCGGCCGCGGCCGTCGCGGTCCCCGGCGGAAGCGCGACCGCCGCCGCGACGAGCAGCGCCACCGCGATCCCGAGCCGTGCGGGACGAAGCGCCTCTGTGCGCTCCCTGTTGCTTCGCTGCATTGCGTCGTCCAATCCGTTGGACAGGTTGCTCCACGCTAGGCAAGCGACGGCTGGCCATCCATGCAGAGAACCGAGAACTGCGGCCACCGCCAGTCGTAGGAGCTACAAACGGACGGTGTTTTAAGCCGGACGGGCGCTGATGACCGGCGAGCTCGTCGGCGCTGTTGACCCGCCTGACGGTTCGGCGGTCACGAGGATCTGGTCGACGCCGACAACGGGCTCGTCGATCTGGACGGTCGCGCGTCCGTCGTTGCGTACGGTGAAGAGCGTGTGCGTGGGCTTCGGTCGACCGTGGCCTTTGACCAACCAGACCTGATAGGCCTCGCCGGGCGGGGGACTGGGCATGTGCTCGACGGCCAGCGCGGCACGATGGCCGGTGACCCGCAGGGTCGCCCGTGCGCCGGGTGCGGTGACCTGGGCGCTGATCGTCCGCGTCGTCGGTGCTCCGTCTCGCCGCAGGGTGACGCCGGCGCCGATCCCGATCGCCAGCAGCACGCACGCGACAGCCGCGGCGGTGACCGGCCGCAGCGCAGCTGGGTGCCACCAGGCCGCGCGGCGCGGCCTGGTGGCCACGCGGTCGGCCTGGGGGCCGCTGGCGCGCAGCAGCTCGGCTTCGCTGCGCACGTCGCGCATGATCCGCTCGCGCAGCGCTGGTGGCGGTGCGACCTGTGCCACCGCGAGCGGCAGCGCGTCGGCGGCGGCGCGCGCGTGCTCGACCTCGCGACGGCACTCCGCGCACGTGTGCAGGTGCTCCGCGAAAGCGGAGGCCTCGCTCTCGTCGAGGGCGTACAGCGCGTAGGCGCCGGCGTCGGTGCTGTGTTCGCAGGAGGTCATGACGTTTCCGGCGCCAGGTTCCACAGCTGTTGACGCAGCTTTTCCAGGCCGAGCCGCATGCGCCCTTTGATCGTGCCGATCGGCGTTTCCATCATCTCCGCGATCTCAGAATGGGTGAAGCCGCCGAAGTACGCAAGCTCGATGACCTTGCTCTGCTCGGGCGGCAGCGTCTGCAGCGCCGTGCGCACCTCGCTCGCCTCGTCGCGGCGCGCGACCTCGACGTCTGTGAACTCGGCGGCTGCAAAGCGCTCCTCTACGCCCTCGTCGCTGGCACGGCGCTTTGAGTGGACGAGCGAGCGGCGCAGATTGTCGATCGCGCGCTTGTGGACGATTCCGAGCACCCATGTGCGCACGCTGCCGCGGGTGAAGTCATAGCGCGCGCTCGACCGCCAGAAGCTCAGGAAGGCCTCCTGCACCACGTCCTCGGCGGCGCTGCGATCGCCGGTCATGCGGTAGGCCAGCGAGAACGCGACCCTCGCGTGGCGGTCGTAGATCAGCTGGAAGGCGTCGGCATCGCCCCGACGCACGAGCTGCATCAGGTCCTCGTCGGCGTGATCGGTCAGGGCGAGTCGTGGCACTACAGGGTGTTCGCGCCGGCGCCGCTGGCGGATCAATGGCTGATCTGATCGCGTGGGCCCATACGTAACTATGACCATGATCTGGTCGCGCCGGCACCACCGACCATCCGCAGGAACCTCTTGCGGCTCGCGTGGTCGGCGGCCAGCTCGGCGATGGCCGGGGTGGGCGTCTGATGTTGCGTGTCCATGTGTGCGTCTCCCAGGGTGTCGGTGGTTCTGGGCTACGCGGCCGGCGTGAGCTTGGACGGGTCCTCGTCGAACGCCGGCAGCTTGGCGGGCTCGTCGCCGGTGATCGCTGCCTTGAACTCGCGCATCCCTCGTCCGAGCGAGCGGCCGGCGTCGGGGAGGCGCTTGGGGCCGAGCAGGACGAGCGCGATGATCGCGACGATGATCATTTCCATGGGTCCGATGTTTCCGAGCATGTGATGGGTCCTCTGACGAGCGGGGTGTGGCAGTCCATACGCGGGTAGCCGCGCAGCGGATCACCCCGCACGAAGATGGCCCGACCGGAAGAACGTCGCTCCCGGACGGTCGGATCAACAGCGGCGCACCTGGGTACCGGTGATCCAACTGGGCACGATCCTCGTACACACCCCCGAGGACGGACGACGTTCAGTAGCTCGCGCACCAAGCAGTCCGGGAGCTACTCGTTCCGCTTCACCAAGAGCGGTACCTACAGGTACGGCTGCCCCATCCACCTGAACATGAAGGGCACGATCGTCGTCCGCCAGGGCGACGTGACGCGCTTCACCAAGGAGCCCCAATGAGCAGTCACATCACGCTGGAGATGATCGACACCGACGGTGCGATCCAGGAGTCGGCAGATGCCGCCGGTCTCGACACCCGTGCGGACTTCTTTCGCAAGAGCATCTACGCCGGCGGCACACTCGCCGCCAGCGGCCTGCTGATGGGCGGCATGCCCGCCCTCGCCAACGCCAAGCCCTCCGCCAAGCAGGACGTCAAGATCCTGAACTTCGCGCTGACCCTCGAGTACCTGGAGGCCGCCTTCTACAAGCAGGCGACGTCCGGCAGCGCGCTGTCAGGTCCGGCATCTGACTTGGCGAAGGTCATCACCACCCATGAGGCCGCGCACGTCGCGTTCCTCAAGAAGGCGCTGGCCAAGCAGGCCGTCAAGAGCCCGTCGTTCGACTTCGGCGACACCGTCACCAACCAGGACAAGTTCCTCGCGACGGCGTTCGTGCTCGAGAACACGGGCGTGTCGGCTTACCTCGGCCAGGCCGGGCGCATCAAGAACCCCGCCTACCTGGGTGCCGCCGCCACGATCCTGACGATCGAAGCACGTCACGCCGGCGCCATCGGCCAGCTGACCGGCAAGATGGTCTCCCCCGACGGCTCCTTTGACAAGGGCAAGTCGATGGGCGCGATCCTCTCGGCCGTCACCGGCACGCACTTCATCACCGGCTGAAGCCGCTGACCGTGACGCCAGCGGGGGCTGCGGCCCCCGCTGCGCGTTGCGGGACGATTTCACACGTGGGGCCAGAAGCACGAAAACCCCCTGCCGAAAGGGGTTCTCGTCGTAGCGGGGGCGGGATCCGAACCCGCGACCCCACCACGCACCGGCCCGGGCAGGTCCGCAGTCGGCAGCCGACCGGTGCGGACAACTACGCGGACCGGCGAGGGAGCCCTGCGGATGGCACGTCACCGCCGCGCTGGGAGTGTGAGGGCATGCCCACGACCGCCACCTCGCCCCGACAGGAGAACGACCCACGATGAACGCCCTCGTGTACCACGGCCCCGGCCGGCGCGGCTGGGACAGCGTGCCGGATCCCACGATCATCGACGCGACGGACATCATCGTGCGCATCGACTGCTCGACCATCTGCGGGACGGATCTGCACATCCTCAAGGGCGACGTGCCGGAGACCCCGCCGGGCACCGTGCTCGGCCACGAGGCGGTCGGCACCGTGGAGGAGGTCGGCGCGCAGGTCAGCACCGTCGCCGTCGGCGACCGCGTGCTCATGTCGTGCGTCAGCGCGTGCGGCCGCTGTCGTTTCTGCCGGGAGCAGCGGTACGGGCAATGCCTCGGGGGTGGCGGTTGGATCTTCGGCCACACCATCGACGGCCTGCAGGCCGAGTACGCCCGCGTGCCCTTCGCCGACACCTCCGTCTACAAGGTCCCCGACGAGCTCACCGATGAGCAGGTCCTGTTCCTCGCGGACATCCTCCCCACGGCCTACGAGGTCGGCGTCCTCAACGGCATGGTCGCGCCGGGTGACACCGTCGCGATCGTCGGCGCGGGCCCCATCGGGCTGGCCGCGATCCTCACCGCCAGGCTCTACACGCCGGGTCGGATCGTGGCGATCGACCTGGCCGACACCCGGCTCGAGAGCGCAACGCGCTTCGGCGCCGACACGACGATCAACAACGGTCGCGACGACGCTCGCGCCCAGGTCATGGAGCTCACCGACGGCCTGGGCGCCGACGTCGCCTTCGAGGCGGTCGGCGTGCCCGACACCTTCGAGCTGGCGGCCGAGCTCATCCGCCCCGGCGGCCGCGTGGCGAACATCGGCGTGCACGGCAAGCCGGTGACCCTGCACCTGGAGACGCTCTGGACGCGCGACGTCACCATCACGACCGGCCTCGTCGACACCTCGACCATCCCGCAACTGCTGAAGCTCGTCAGCAGCGGGCGCCTGGATCCGACCGTCTTCGCCACCCACCGCTTCGGCCTCCAGGACGCGATGAGCGCGTACGACACGTTCGCCGACGCCGCAAGCACCGGCGCGCTGAAGGTCGTGCTGGAAGGCAGCGCACGCCGAGGCAGCAGCACCAACGACATGGCCCTCGTCGCCGGCGGCGCGTGAGCCGGGGCCGGAGCCCCGTCCCAGCCACCCACCAGGGGCGTCATCTCAGCGGCGGAGCACGAGGCGGCTCGTCGCCACGGGGGTGAACTCGCCCGCAGCCGTGCGGGCGGTGACCATCACCGTGATCGTCGCCCGACGATGGCGGCGCAGGGTGCCGCGTATGTTCCGCAACGTCTTCGACGGGATGCGGAGCGTGAGCTTGGACCTCGCGTTGGCCTTCAGCGTGCGCCTGACGTTGAAGAGGCGGAGGCTCACGGACTTACTGCGGGGCTTCATGTTCGCGGTGGCCGACCCGCTGACGGTGCAGATCCGGTTGCAGCGAGCGTACGCCGTCAGCGTCGTGTGGCGCCCGAGGTTCTGCTTCGGCACCAGCAGCGTCAGCGACAGCGCCCGGCGGCCGTTGACGATGCCGCCGCCGACGGTCACCGACGTGCCGGGGCTCGTCGTCTGCGGCGCGCGGCCGCCCGTCGTGCCGCCGGTCGTGCCGCCCGTCGTGCCACCGCTCGAGACGGGGACCGGGGAGGACTGCGCCGGGACGTTGCCCCACCGCGGCTGGTCGTCCATCGAGTTGTTGAAGGTCAGCTGCCGCGTCGGGATCGTGTTTGTCGTGGACCCGATCCAGATCTCCCCGTCATGGTCGGCATCGCGGAAGCTCACGAAGACGACGCTCGTCGCGTCGGGCGACCACGACGCCGCGCGACCGACGCCGAGCCTGTCCGTGAGGTCGCTGACGGTGCCGCCGGTGAGGCACTGCGCGTCACCACAATTGATGTGCCAGAGCTCACGGCCGGGCGTGGCCGAGTCGAGCCGGCGGAAGGCGATCTCCGAGCCGCCCGGATGCCAGGCCGGGTAGCGGTCTGACGCCCCAGGGGTGTTCGTGAGCTGACGGGGGCTGTCGCCGCCCACCCCGATGACCCAGATCCGGTCGTCGCTCGGGTCCGCCGTGGCAGTCGCCGTGTATGCGATGCGCGCCCCGTCCGGAGACCACGCCGGCTGGTCGCCTCCGGTGGTGTGCGGGACGGCGGTCTGGCTGCCGCCCAAGCGATCCATCGTGAAGATCGCCGTGCCGCCCGTGATCTTCGGATAGCCGCGATAGGCGATACGAGCGCCGTCCGGCGACCACGACGGGTAGCGCTCATCACGCGGCCCGCGCGTCAGCTGGATCTGCTCGGAGCCGTCGGCGTTCATGACCCAGATGTCGTAGTTGCCGCCCATCCCGCGGGCGAAGGCGATGCGCGTGCCGTCCGGTGACCACGCGGGGTCGACGTCGTTGCCCGACCCGCTGGTGATGACGCGGCCCACGCCGTCGGTGTTCATGACCGCGACGTGGCACGGGTCACCGCCGGCCGGGTCGTCGCACGCCGCGCGGGTGGCGTGGGTGACGTAGACGATGTTCGCGGACCCGGCCGCGCCTGCTGTCGCGGGGCCCGCCAGAACCCCAACCGCCACGGCGACCGAGGCAGGCAGCCACGCCGGCAGGCGCTTCATGGAGCAATTCATTCAGGTCATCCTTCCTGCGCGATCGCCAGGGTGGGCGACATCCGGGCGTCCGCGATCTCGTTGGTGCGTTCTGTGTTCCGAGGCCGGCCTTGGCCCCTGCTCGTACTTACGACTTCGGGGCACGCGTCCTTTCGCGCCTCTCCCACGCCGTGCTGCCCGGCACGAGCCGGCCAGCCTGGAATCGTGACCACCGCGACCGACGACCGACGCGGGGAGGCGCGCTACGGTCCGCCGGCCTCCCGGTGCGATCCTCGACAAACGCAGCTCCCCGTCCGGAAGGGCGAGCGGTCGGAGCCCGTACACAGGGCATGCGCATACCAACGCGGGCCGGTAAGCGCCCACTCCTTCTCAGCGCGATCCTCCTCCTGCTCGCTCCGGCGACGGGTCGGGCCGCTGGTGAGGTTGCCCTGCGGCCGGCCGGGGGCGCCGCCGGCTCCTCGATCGTCCTCGACGCCTCCGGCTTCCCCGTGTCCAAGCGAGTCGTCATCGGCGTGACCGGCGCCCGCGCGCGCACCGTCAAGACGTCGAGCACCGGGACGTTCCGCAGGCGGATCACGGCTCCGGACCGGAAGGGCTGGGTGAGGATCGTCTCCCGCAGCGGCCGCAGCCGCGTCGTCAACCGCTTCTTGGTCACGGACCGCAGCGGTGCGAACGGGGTCGTCGAGGTAGCCTCGACCCGCGACCTGCGGCTACGCATCTCGCCGACGAAGCTCTTCCCCGGCAGCACGCTGCGCGTCCAGGGAGCCGGCTTCGGCCGGTCCAAGAAGCTCAAGCTCTCGGCCTTCGGCGCCACCCGCACGATCAACACGAAGCGCAACGGCACCTTCGACGCCACGCTCGTCGTCCCGGCGACCGCGAGCGCCGGCTCGTCACGGCTGGTCGTCTCACGCGGTGGGCTGCGCTTCTCGGTGAAGCTCTCGCTGAGCCCACGCGCCGTCACGCCGGTCGAGCAGCCGCCGTCCGCGCCTGCCCCAGGGCCGGTCAAGACGCCGCCGACCGTGAACAGGAACCCCGTCGTGCCGACATCCGTGACGGTGGGCCAGACGATCACCTTCGAGACGACCGCCCAGTTCGATGGCACAGCGCCGATCACGACATCCGTCCAGTGGCAGCGTTGCGGTGAGGCCTGCGTAAACGTCGGGACCGGCAGCTCGTACCCCGTCGCGCAGGGTGATGTCGGGTATGTGGTCCAGGCCGTCGTCACGGCGACGGATGCGGCGGGCGCGGCGGTGTCGGCGCCGTCGAACCGGAGCGACCCGGTCAAGCCGCAAGTCGTGGCGAATGGCGTCGTGGCCCTCTGGCATATGAACGACACCAGGACCACCATGGTCGACTCGGTCGGCGGCCACAACGGGACGCTGCGCAACGTCCAGACCGGGCTGGCCGGCTCGATCGGCACCGCGTTCGGGTTCAACGGCTCCAACAGCTACACCTTCGTGCCACAGTCCGACTCCCTGAGCGCGGTCGGCAGGGCCGTGACGATCAGCATCCGGATGAAGGTGACGCCTGGCGATCGACCCAACGCCGCCACCGAGCAGGACTGGGACCTCATGCGCTCGGCGGGGGAGTACTACGACGGCGACGAGTACAAGGTCGAGTACAACCCCGACGCCACCGTGCTGTGCGCGTTCAAGGGCAACGCCGGCTATGCGGAGGTGTTCTCGAGCGCCGCCAAGCCGCTCGACGACGGTGCCTGGCACACGATTGAATGCATCAAGACCGCGACGCAGGTCAACACCGTCGTCGATGGCGTGAAGACCTCGGCAACCGTGACCGTCGGGTCGATCGTGATCACGAAGGGCCTTCTCTTCGGCGCGCACCCGGCGATCTCCGGGGCCAGCGGCGCGAGCGAGTGGTTCAAGGGCCAGCTCGACGAGGCGAGCATCGTCTTCTGGTAGACCCACCACCGCAGACGGTCTCACATCCGTGGCGCTGACTCGCGGATCGTCGTCGGAGCCGGTGTCCAGGGTCCCGGCGTCGTCCGGCTCGGAAGAGCTCGGAAGTGGGCCAGAAAGCACGAAAACCCCCTGGCGAGAGGGGGTTTCCGTAGTAGCGGGGGCGGGATTCGAACCCGCGACCTTCGGGTTATGAGCCCGACGAGCTACCAGACTGCTCCACCCCGCGGCGGACTAGGAATGGTAGCAACTGCAGGCCCGGCAGTGCAGTGCGCCAGGCGTGTTGCGAACACGTCCCGGAGCGCCTGCCGGAGGCGGAAAAGGCTCTAGACCGCCGCCAGCTTGAAGCGCCCGACGAGCTCCTCGAGGCCCTCGGCCCGTTTGGCGAGCTCCTGGGCGCTGACCGCGATCTCCTGGGCCGACGCCGTCGACTCCTGCGTCGAGGCGCTGACCTGCTGCGCGCTGGCGCTGGACTGCTCGGCGACGGCCGCCACGTCGACCATGTCGGACTGCATCTGGGTGCTGGAGTCCGCGATCTGCTGGATCGCGCCGGCGATCTGCGCGACGCGCTCGTTCATGTCATCCACGGACTGGCCGATGAGCAGGAAGCTCGCCCGGGCCTGCTCGACGGTCGCCGCACCCTCCTCGGTGCGGGAGGCCCCTGAGGACACCGCCTCCATCGCGCGGCGCGTCTCGCTCTGGATCTCTGCGATGAGCGACCCGATGGAGCGGGCGGCCTGCTGGGACTCCTCGGCAAGCTTGCGCACCTCTTCGGCGACGACTGCGAACCCGCGGCCCTGCTCACCCGCCCGAGCTGCCTCGATCGCAGCGTTCAGCGCCAGCAGGTTCGTCTGCTCGGCGATGTTGGTGATCGTCTCGACGATGCCGCCGATCTGCTCGCTCTTCCGCGACAGGTCGCCCATGACTCCGCTGACCTCGCCGGAGGACTCGCGCACGCCGACCATGGCCGCAGTGGCCTGCTCCACGGCGCTGGCGCCTTCGGTGGCGACGTCCCGCGCGTTGCGTGCGGCGGTCGTCGCCTCGTCGGCCGACGCGGCGCTCGAGCGGGTTGCGGTGACCATCTCCTCCGTGATCCGCTGGGCGCTTTCGATGGTGCGCACCTGGCGCTCGGCGCCGTGGGCCACGTCGCTGACGGCGTGGGCGATCTCACCGATCGCCCGGCCGGCCTCGTCGCTGGAGCGCGCCATCTGCTGGCTGGCGGTGTTCAGCTGGGACGCCATGACGGCCACCTGACCGACGAGGTCACCGAGGCGGGCGGTCATCTCGGCGAACGCGTTGCCGAGGGTGTCGTCCTCGCCCTTGGAGCGCATGTCGACGCTCAGATCACCGGCGGCGACGACCTCGACGGTGGACGCGACGGACGAGAGGTCCTCACGCATCGCGTTATAGGCCTCCAGGGATGTCTGGGCGCGAGCGAGCATGCTGTTGAAGATCTCCGCCAGCGCACCGGCGGCCTTGCCCTCGGCGGTCTCGACGGGCGTGGTCACGGGAACGACCTCGATCGTCAGGTCACCGCGCCCGCTCATCGCGTCCAGGCCGGTCTGCAGATTCGTCAGGCAGTTGTTGTTCAGCGACGTCAGGCGGGCGACGAGCTGGTCCAGGCAGGACTCGTCCCCGAGGGCGGTACGGAAGTCCTCACGCGTGACGTTGTAGGCCTGCAGGGACGTCTGCGCCCGGCCGAGCATGCCGTTGAAGATCTCCGCCAGCTCACCCACGTGCTCACCGTCGCGCGCCGTGATCGGCCTCGTCACGGGCGTGACGTGCACGGTGAGATCACCCTCGGACATCGCGGTCAGACCGCCCTGCAGGTTCGTCAGGCAGTTGTTGTTCAGCGACGCGAGCCGCTCCAGCAGTTGCTCGAGCGAGGAGTGATCGCCCATGGCACGGCGCTGATCCTCGCGCGTGGCGTTGTAGGCCTGGATCGAGCTCTGCGCGCGCTCGAGCATCTCGTTGAAGATCTCCGCCAGCTGACCGACGCTCTGCCCGGGCTTGGCATCCAGCGGGGCGGTGACGGGCGTCACGTCAAAGGTCAGGTCACCGCGCTCCATCGACTGCAGCCCCTGCTGCAGGCTGCTGAGGCAGTGGTCGTTGAGCGATGTCAGGCGCTGGCGCAGCTCGTGCAGGCACGACGCGTCCCCGAGGGCAAGGCGCAGGTCCTCGCGCATCGTGTTGTAGGCGATCAGCGCGGTCTGGGCGCGGCCGAGCATCGAGTTGAACTGATCCACGAGCGCTTGGACCTGCGGATCGGCGGAGCCGGCGGTGATCGGCGTGGTGGTCGGCTCGGCAGCCAGCGTGAGGTCGCCCTCGGTCATGCCCGTCAGACCGCACTCCAGCGCCGCCAGACAGTTGTTGTCAAGGGCCGCCAGTCGCTCGGAGAGCTCGGCAACCACCGGATCGTGCTTGGGCTTGCGCCTGAGGAACGCCATGACTTCCCTTCTCGTGGTTTGGCCCGGGCGGGCTACAGGAGTGGTCGGCCGGGACGTCCGCGGTTTGAGTCACCGCATCCAGCTGATCGATTTCACGGGCCGCCTCGTGAAAATCAACCGATTAGGCTCACGGCAGTGGCCCGCGTCCTGCTCACCCGCTCCCTCCCCTTCGATGCGATCACGACCCTTGAGGCCGACCACGACGTCGTCACGCACCCCGGCCCGCTGCCCCCCGACCGTGCCACGCTGACGCACCTGATCGCCGACGCCGACGGCGTCCTGTGCCTGTTGACCGACCGCATCGACGCGACGCTGCTGGACGCCGCCCCGCGCCTGCGCGTGGTCTCGAACCTCGCCGTCGGCACCGACAACGTCGACCTCGTCGCGTGCGCCGCGCGCGGCATCCCCGTCGGAGCGACCCCAGACGTCCTGACCGAGGCCACCGCCGACCTGACCTTTGCGCTGATCCTCGCCGCCGCCCGCCGCCTGGCCGACGGTGAGCGCGCGGTCCGCGCGGGGGACTGGCGCACCTGGGAGCCCGCCGGCTGGCTGGGGGCCGACGTCCACGGGGCCACGCTGGCGATCGTCGGGGCCGGGCGCATCGGCGAGGCGGTCGCTCGCCGGGCCGCAGGCTTCGCGATGCCTGTGCTGCGCGTCGGCCGGGACGATGACCTGCACGCCGCCCTGGGCCAGGCGGACATCGTCTCGTTGCACGCGCCGCTGACGAACGCCACGCGCCATCTCATCGACGCCCGGGCCCTCGCCGCCTGCAAGCCCGGGGCGATCCTCGTGAACACCGCTCGCGGTGGCCTTGTGGATCAGGTCGCACTGGCGGCGGCACTGCACGCCGGCCGGCTGGCCGCCGCCGCGCTGGACGTCACCGATCCCGAGCCGCTGCCCGTCACCGACCCGCTGCTGGACGCGCCGAACCTGCTCGTCGTGCCGCACATCGGCTCGGCCACGCGCGGCACGCGCGAGCGGATGGTGTCGATCGCCGTGGCCAACCTCGTCGCCGGGCTGACCGGCGCGCCCCTACCCCATCCCGCGCCGGGCACCTAGATTCCCCGGATGCGCGTCAGCGTCGTCGACATCGGGACGAACTCCACCCGGCTGCTCATCGCCGACATCACCGCGGAGGGGGACGTCACCGAGGTCGAGCGCCTTTCGACCGTCACGCGCCTGGGCCAGGGCGTGGACGCCGGTGGGGCGCTGGCGCCCGAGGCGATGGACCGCGTCTTCGCGACGCTTCTGAGATACCGCGCGCTCATCGACCGCCACGACGCGGGGGCGCGGACGATCGCCGTCCTCACGAGCGCCGTTCGCGACGCCACCAACGGCGCGGCGTTCACCGCGCGCGTGCACGACGACTTCGGGCTGGACGCGCGCACCATCAGCGGGGACGAGGAGGCGCAGCTGACGTTCCTGGGCGCGACGTCCTCGCGCGACCCGTCGGAGCCGTCGCCGGTCGCGGTCATCGACATCGGTGGCGGGTCCACCGAGATCGTCGTCGGCGAGCGCGGCACCGTCGCCTTCCACGTCTCCACCCAGGCCGGCGTCGTCCGTCAGAGCGAGCGCCACATCCACCATGACCCGCCGACGGGCGACGAGCTCATCGAGACCGCCGAGGACGTGCGCGCGATCTTCGCCGCCGGCGTCCCCGGAGCGGTGCGCGCGAGCGTCCAGGCCGGCGTCGCCGTGGCCGGGACCGCGACCTCGTGCGCCGCCATCGCGCAGGCGCTGGAGCCCTACGACCCCGCGCGCGTGCACGGCTACCGCCTCGCAGGTGCCGAGTGCGAGGTCATCCTCGCCCGCCTGGCGAGCATGGACGAGGCCGAACGCCGCAAGGTCCCGGGACTGCATCCGGACCGTGCCCCGACGATCTTGCCCGGCGTGCTGATGCTCATCGAGGCGATGCGCCTGCTCTGCCTCGACGACGTCGAGGTCTCCGAGCACGACATCCTCCGGGGCGCCGCGTTGCGGCTGGCGCAGACGCCCGAGCCCGAGGGTCTCCCGGGCTAGATGCCTGGTGCCGCGAGGCGGCCCGTGCCATCGATCATGTAGGCGCTTCGCCTCCCCCACTTCTTGACGCCGTTCTGGACGGGTGTCCGATTGTGGGTCCACCAGCCGTCCCCGATACTGCCTCATGTCGGGAACGAAGGTGTGGGGTCGTAAAGGCCTCCACCGCCGCCCCGGCACACATAGTCCGGGCGTAGCCGCATCGATTCGGCGCCTCCCGCCGCCCGGACACTTACATCGGCCCTGCATGGCACGTACCCCTGCCCGTCCTGACGGGGCCAGTTTGGAAGCCGCCCTCGGGCGGCTTCCGACGTTAAGGAGCCAGATGGATCGGTCACCGTTCCGGGGCAGGAATGACGTCGCTGCGCGCTGTACCCGGGGACACGCGCCCGGATTGTCTCGCCGGCCGTTCGTCGCTGCGCGCTAGGCGCGTCAGCCCGTCGTGGCGGGGCGCTCGTCCTCGGGGATGAAGCGCACGCCGGCGACGACGAAGTGCCACATCTCCTCCGTCAGCGCCGACTGGGTGGGACGGCGATTGCGCGTGAGCGCTTCGGCGATCGACACGCGGAAGGCGCCGATCAACATCGCGCCGATCATCCGGGGATCCAGATCGGCAGGGATCTCCCCCTGGCGCTGACCGCGCTGCACGCTGCGTGCAGCGTTGTCGACGAGCTTCGTGATGAAGCGCGCCTCCACGGCCGCGACGTCCCCCTCGCGTGCGAGCAGGGTCAGGACGATCGGCGCCAGCGGCTCGCGGTAGTAGAAGGCGACGGACCGCTCGGTGCGGCGGCGCTCGCGGGCCGCCCAGTCCAGCGCGCGATCGTCGCCCTCGCCGATCTCCTTCAGCGAGCGGTCATAGAAGTCGGCCACGACGGCCGCCACCAGGCCCGCCTTGGAGCCGAAGTAGCGGTACAGCAGCCCGACGGAGACGTCCGCGCGGGCGGCGACCGACGCGACCTCGAGGGCACCGTCGCGCTCGACGAGCTCGTCCATCGCGGCCTCCAGCAGCCGGGTGCGGGTGGCTTCGCCGCGTCGGGTGAGGGTCTGGTCGCTCATGCGCCTACGACCATACCTGAAACGAGTTCAGCTATCCCGTTGCGGGTCACAGCAGCGGCAGCAGGCGCGCCTTCTGCGTCTCGAATTCCTCCGCCGTGATGAGGCCCTGATCGCGCAGGGCCCTAGGCGCTCGATGCGGTCGGCGGCGCTGGGGACGGTCTCCATTCGGTCTCAGCCGCCGAGCACAGCGCGCTCGGCGGCGCTGATCTGGCGGGCGGTGCGGGCGTGGGCGTCCCAGCCCACGAGGACGGTGATGCCGGTGGCGGCCAGCGTGCCGTCGGGCAGCAGCATGTCGTGTTCGAGGGTGAGCGACTTGCCGCCGACGCGTGCGACGCGCACGACGATCTCGACGGTCCCGTGGTCCTTGCGCACCTCGTGGCGATAGTCCAGTTCGACCCGCGCGAGCACGTAGCCCTGGTGCAGCTCGGTCGTGAGCGAGGTCAGCAGCGCACCGCGTGCCTCCTCCAGCAGCTCGTGGTAGACCGCCTGGTTCAGGTGGCCCAGCATGTCCATGTCCCGCCAGCGCAGCGGGACGGTCAGGCGGGTCTCGGGCACGCTCATGAGGCGGCGGAGCCTACTGGCCGTGCAGCCAGGACCACGACCGGACAACCCCTCCGCCCCCACGCGAACCCGGCCGGCGGCCCGCGGCCCGACCGCCGACCCGACGCCCGTCAGGCACGGATGGGCTGCTCCGCCGCGCGGTCGGCGGCGACCACGCCGGCGGCGGGTGCGTAGATCCGCACCCGCTCCGTCTTGCCCTTCAGCTCGACGGTCGGCCGCTCCACGAAGCCGCCGAAGTCCCGCGTCAGCAGGCAGCGGGTCGCCTCGGTGATGAGGATGTCGTCGCCCGTCTCGCGGGTCACGGACTCCACGCGCGAGGCGGTGTTGACGGCGTCGCCGATGACGGTGAACTCGACGCGGCCGCCGCCGCCGATCGTCCCCGCGACGACCGGACCCGAGTTGATGCCGATGCCGATCCGCAGCGCGCCTCCGAAGCGCTCGCGGACACGCTGGACGACCTCAATCGCCGCGGCCACGGCACGGTCGGCGTGATCCTGCAGGTGGTCAGGCGCGCCGAAGACCGCCAGCAGCCCGTCCCCGACGAACTTGTTGGCGTGTCCGCCGTGGCGGGCGAGGGCCGGGACGACGAGGCCGTAGAAGTCGTTGAGCTGGCCGACGACCTCGGCGGCGCCGGCGCGCTCGGCGAAGGCGGTAAAGTCGCGGATGTCGACGAACAGGACGGTGACGTGCACCTCCTCCCCCGCCAGCTGCGTCCCCTCCGCCAGCACGCGCTCGGCCAGCCGCGGATCGACGTAGGCGCCGAAGGCCTCGTGCAGGCGCTCGCGCTCCTGCAACCCGGCGACCATCGAGTTGAACGAGGTCGCCAGGCGGCCGGCCTCGTCGCTACCGACTACCGGCACGCGCACCGTCAGGTCCCCGGCGGCCACGGCTTCGGTGCCGCGGCGCAGCTGCCGCAGCGGCTGCAGGATCGAGTTGGCCAGGAGCAGCGTGAGCTCGAGCGAGATCGTGAAGGCCACGCCGATCGCGATGGCCACGCCGATGCCCAGGTCGTTGATCGAGCTCGCGCCGCCGCCCGACAGCCCGGAGACGACGACGCCGCCGACGATGTTGATCGCCGGCAGCGACACGAGCAGGCGGGTCTTCAGCGAGACGCTGGCGTTGCCGGGGTCCGCGTCGGGGGCCACGTCGTGCGAGACCGCCTCCAGCACCGGCCGCGTGATGATCTCCATCGCGAAGAAGCGCAGCAGCATCCCGTACAGCAGCACGGTGGCCGAGGCGGCCATCAGCGCGACGAGCGACGGGAACCACGGGTAGTCCAGGCGCCAGCACGCGAAGACCGAGATCGGGACGACGTTCACGACCACGGGCACCAGGCGCCGGGAGCGCATGAAGTTCAACGGCAGCCCCGCCAGCGCGCGCCACGCCGCCTCGGCCGCGGCGGGCGAATGGTCCCCGCGCAGCCACGGGTCCGCGGGGCGTAACAGGCAGCTGACGACACGGCAGGAGATGACGTTCTCGAGCACCACCAGCACCTGGGCGGCGACGAAGATCTCGAGGAAGGCGGTGCGATCGGCGTGGACGAAGAGCTGCAGGAGGCCCGCGCCACCGGCCACGACGACGTGGGCCCCCTGCATCTGGGCCCACAGGACGAGCCGGACGTAGCGACGCCCGAGCTTTGCGTACAACCAGCGCGTCGGCCCGCCCAGCATGCCGGCAGTGTGACGGTCAGGACTCCGGCGCGCCAGCGCCCGGCCGGTATGTGCCCCGGATCACCTGGCGCGGATGCGCGCGCGGAGCGGACCCGGCGTCAGCCGCCGGGCCGGCTCGGGTGCAGGTGCACCGCATCGATGCCCTCGGCGTTCGGGCCCGGCGGTGGCGGCTCGCTGCGCAGCCCGTGGACGGACTTCCACAGCAGCCGGTCCATGTCGCGCTGCCCGATGCAGTCCAGGCACTTGGGCAGCCGCGCGGACGCCCGCGCCCCCGGACCGGTCCGTGGGTTGTACTCCAGCAGGTCGCGCTTGGCCGGCACGTAGGGCACCGGCGCTGCGTTGGCCGGCGTGCCTCCGAAGGCGTCGTACATCGGCACCGCGAGCTCGTCGAAGAGCCCGAGCGGCTTCATCCCGAGGATCAGCTCCATCGAGCGGATGACCGACAGGAAGTCGTAGCGCGTGTGCACCACCGCCTCCTTCTTCGCGTACGGGCTGATGACGAACGCCGGGATGCGGTGTGCGTCGACGTGGTCGGCACCGTCCTGGGAGTCGTCCTCGATGACGAAGATCGCCGAGGACTTCCAGATCTTCGACCGGCTGATCGTGTCCACGATGCGGCCGACCGCCTCGTCGTTGTCGGCGATCATCGCCCGCGGCGTGCGGTTGGGCTGCGCCACACTCCCGCCGTTGAGGACGTTCGTGTGGTCGTTCGTCAGCACGAGGTAGTTGAACGCCGGCACGCTGTTGGTGGCCTCCTGCACGGCGAAGCGCGTCTGGAAGCAGCTCGTGCGGGAGGCGGCCAGCGGCTGCGCGCCGGTCGGGGCGACCGTGTCCCACACCTGGTTCATCGTGATCGCGTCGTAGCCGATCGACGCGTCGTTGGGGTAGCAGCCGCCGACCCCCAGATCGGACTTGAGGAACTTCTTGTTCGTCGCGTCGCTGTCGGCCCCCGTGCGGTCCTTGTCGGGGAAGAGGCCGATCGCACCGGCAATCGCCTCGCCGTAGTTGAAATAGCTGATCCCCTGGCGCTCGGCCTGGTCGAAGAGGAAGCCGTTCCCCGGCCAGGTGACGGCGTAGACGCCGAAGTCGTAGGGCCGTCCGCGACCACCGTAGTTCTGGAACCAGTTCTTGTTGACGTAGTCCGACACCTTCGCCGCGCTCGCCCAGAAATGCCCGTCGATCGACGCTTCGGAGTTGGCGTACACGTGGTCCAGGAGCGGGAAGCGCTTGGCCAGGGCGTGGGCGTTCGGGGTCGTGTCGCCGCCGAAGAGCGCGAGCTTGGGATCGCCGTCACCGCGCGGCTCGTCGCCGAGGATCTGGTCGTAGGTCCGGTTCTCGCGCACGATGTAGAAGACGTGCTTGATCGGCCCGCCGGGCTTCAGCGGCGTGTCCGACGGTGCCGTCTGCGCGTTCGTGGGACGCAGTTGCCGATCGGCGGTCCGAGTCAAGGTCTTCAGCGCCTTCGTCGTCGGCAGGTCCGCCAGGCCGACCATGCCGAGGTTCAGCAGCGGCAGGTAGCCCGTCTCGTTGATGCGCCCGTCGCTGTCCTTCGGCGAATCCGGCTGCGGGCCGTCCGGGTTGGGCCCGGTACCCAACCCCTTGCCACTGAGGTACAGCAGGCGCGCGCAGCGCTTGGCCTTCTTCGTGCGCCGCTTGCCGGCGCGCAGGCCACAGGGGTTGGCGCCGGCCGCGGTGACCTCGACGTCGGTGGGGTACTGCGCGGTCGGGATGCGCCCGATGAGCGCGAAGGCCTCGTCCGCCCGACGGAGCTTCGCCGCGGCACCGGCGCCCTCGGCCTCCGGCTCGGCAGCAACCCGTTGCTGGGCGCGGCCGATCTCGCGCGTCAGGACCGCCTCCCCGGCCGCGCGGGCGGCGGCGGGACGGGCGCGCCCGCCGGCGGCCGCCGGCAGGGCGAAGACGGCGATCTCGTCGGCCCCCGCCTCGGCTACGAGCAACCGCCGCCCGTCGGGCGTCACGGTCAAGTCCACGGGCGACGTGCCCAGCCCCTCCTCCCGCCCGACGGACAGCGTGCGCTGCACCGTCAGCGTCCTGGTGTCGATCACCGCAACCTGGTCGGAGTTGGCGACCGCGACGTACGCGCGGTCGGCCTTCGGATCCACCGCGATCGCCTCGGGGTGGCTCAGATGCGCGCCGACGGTGATGTCCTTGACCTTCTTGCCGGTGTCGAGATTGACGACGGAGACGGTGCCCGGCGTCTCGTTGGAGACCAGACCGGTCCGGCCGTCGCGCAGGATCGCCGCACCGTACGGGTAGTTGCCGGTCGGGACGTAGCGCACGCCCTTCGTGGCGACGTCGACGATCGCCGCGCTGTCGGCGAGGTTGAGGGGGACGAGCAGGCGCTTGCCGTCCGGTGCGACGGCGAGGCGATCCGGCCACGCGATGCGCTGCCCGAGGTTCGTCGGCGGGAAGTTCTGCGGCGTCGGGGCGTTCGCCGGCGGCGGCACGGCGATCACGCCCTCGCGGGCGGCGCTGCCGGACTTGGTCGAGTACGAGAAGACGTGGATCACGTCGCCCGCTCGGCCGGGGATGCTGTCCGGCGCCTTCTGCCCCGCGTGGGACGAGTCCTTGATACCGGACACGTAGACCTTCGGCGACACGGGATCCATCGCGATCCCGCCGCTGGCGCCGGGGAGGCGGAGCGTCTGCAGCACCCGGCCCGAGCGGACGGAGATGATCCGCACGTCGTGGATCCCGCGGCCCGTGGAGACCGCCCAGTAGTACCGGCCGTTCGGCGTCAGGGCGCCACCGGTCGGGAAGCCGCCCACCTGGACGAGCTTGCCGAGTGGCTGGAGCCGGCGCCCGTTGTTCAGCAGTTGGCGGTCGGGCCCGATGCGGCCTTCGTCGTTGGACAGTTGCGCGATGGCGAGTGCTCCGCCACTGACCGCGAGCGTTCCGGCACCGGCGACGACGAGCTGACGGATCCTCATCGGCGCGAGCCTATGGCGCCACGCACCGCGGTTGTGTCAGATCGATGTGAAGCCATGTCGGACGGCGCCGGGTGGGGCGTGCCTTCCCGCCTGCTGCAGCGATGTCTGCCCGCGGGCGGCGGCGGCCGCCTCCGACAGGCGGTGCTCACCGCAAAAGAGGGTACGCCCCACCTTCAGGATCGGGATGCGGTCGGCGCCCTGGGCCAGCAGGCGGCGGCCTGCGGCCTCCATCGGGCCGTCCAGCCTGCGATCACCGGCCGCGCGCAGGCAGGCGCCGAGCGACAGGCTGGCGGCCGCCGACGCCTCGGCGAGGATGTCCGGGTCGTCGACGTCAAAGCCCCCGCAGAACGCCAGGCGGCTGGCCGCCAGGACGAAGGCGGCCCCGCGCTGCCGTTGGGCGGCGTGGGCGGCGACGCGCATCGCGGCCCGAGCCGGAGCGGTCGTACGGTCCGGCCACACGAGCGGCATGCGCAGCACGGCGGCGCGCCGCTCGGCCGCCAGCTGGGTGGCCGCGAGCTCCTCGCTGTCGGCCACCGTCGTCGTCGCGTGGAGGGCATCGGCGATCACCGGGACCCAGTGCACGTCGGTGAACAGCCGGTCCACGCGCTCGGCCGCCAGATACGTGTACGGCGAGGCCAAGTCGAAGAACAACGTCACCGGCCCGCGTGCCGACGGCGGTGGCGTTGACGCCCTCCGTTGCGCTCGTCGCTCCATCAGGGAAATCACATCGCCCATGTTCGTCCTCCCACCATCGCCCCACGCCGCCTGATCCCAGCGCCGCGCCTGGATGCTCTAACGACGTCGCGCTGCAGAACTTGCGAAGTGCGACATGATGCTGCTGTCCTTGACAGGATGTCGGGTTCGCCCATACCGCACCGGTAGGGCAGTGTCTCGCCCACCGCCCGGTAGTAAATCGCCGGACCGCTTTTCGTTTTCCGCGAGTACAGTAGATCGCTCACCGCGCTCGTCCCACCTGACGCAAAAGGAGCACGTCATACCCGCCCCCCCGCCGCCCAAACGCCATCCGTACGACCAGTGGGCGCCCGACGCCCGTGCCCTGGATCTCGTTGGCGACAAATGGACGCTGCTCATCGTCCGTGACCTTGTCGGAGGACCGCGACGCTTCGTCGAGCTTCAGCGCACGCTGCCCGGGATCTCCACCGAGCAGCTGCGGTCGCGGCTGAACCGGATGGTCGCCGATGGCCTCCTCACCCGCCAGCGCTACCGCGAGGTCCCGCCGCGGGTGGACTACGAGCTGACCGAGCGTGCCCGGGACCTGCTCCCGGTCATCGGCGCCCTGTCGCGCTGGGGGTACCAGTGGACGTGGAGCACGCCGCGGAACGGCGAGGCCGTGGACATCGGCGCGATCCTGCGGTCGCTGCCGGGCCTGGCGGCCCCCAAGGGCTTCAAGGGCGCCGCGCAGCTCGTCGTCACGCGGCCCGAGGACGGCGACCGGTTCTATGCGGTCACCGCCAAGCGAGGCCACGTCAGCGTGGAGGAGCTCGAGCTCCCCGACACGACGACCACCATCCGGGGCACCGAACAGGCCTGGATCGACGCGCTCGGTCCCGACACCGACCGCAAGGGCCTGAAGATCACCGGCGACAAGGTCATTGCGAGCGCGCTCCTGGAAGGGCTCGCCCCTTTCGTGGCGAGCGAGGCCGCCGTAGCGTAAGCGGTCCCGCCAGCAGGACGCGCCAGTCTTCCCCGGCTCGCTGAGATCAGCGGGCCGGTGTCGTTCCGGGGGGCGATCCTCGCCCGGGAACGACGCGCCCCCTATCTCTTGGAGTAGTCCGCCGCCTCGATGTGCGGCACGAGCCGCGTGTTGCCGGCGGGCACCGGCGGGGCCGAGGTCAGGAAGCACGAGGGCTTGTCGCTCGAGTCCACGCCCTTGGTCTGGTACTCGCCGTTGCCCGGCTCTCCCGTCGGATAGCAGTCGAAGTTCGGGAAGATCATGCGCCTGGCGCGCTCCGGGCCCGAAAGCGCGTCCGGCAGCAGGTAGGCGTTGCCGCGCTCGACCTCGCCCGGGGTCGCCCGGCGATCGGCGGCGATCGAGACCGTCGACACCCCGAGGGGGCCGAACTGGCGCAGGTAGTGGCCGCGCTCGGCGGCCGTCCGCGTCGGGACCGTGTCGACGAGCGCCCCGCCACCGTTGGCGATGAAGTCGGCGACGGTCGCCTGGTGGTATTCGAGCCACTCCAGGATCGGGTTGAGCTCCTGCAGGAAGGACTGCGAGGACGCGAGCACCGGCTTGGTGCCCTTCAGCACGTCGCGCAGCGCGGGCAGGCCCGTCTTGGAGGCGTCGATCAGCGGGCCCAGGCGCTGGTACAGCGTGACGAGGTCCGGCGCCAGGCGCCGCAGGTCCGCGAGCGTCGGCTTCAGGTCGCGCGCGACCGGCCGCAGATCCTGGATGAGCGGGTCGGTGTCGTGGGCAAAGGTCTGCAGGCGCGCGAGCGTCGCCTTGGACTCGTCCAGGAAGGTCGGGAAGATACGGAAGGTCTCGGCGAGCTTCTCCTGCTGGGAGCTCGTGGCGTCGAACGTGTCGCCGGCGTTGACGATGAGATGCTTCAGCTGCGCCTCGTTCTCCGTCAGTGCGCCGAAGACCACCCCGGTGTTGCGCACGAGCCGGCGCACCGCGCCCGACTGCGCGTCCAGGACGGTGAGCAGGCTGTCACCGTCGGCGGCGAAGCTCGGGAGGTTGCCGAGGGCGTCGTTGAGATCCTTGCCGCGGCCTCGCACCCCACCGGCCAGATCCTTCTGCCAGGTGCGGAACGCCTCGCGCGTAACCGGGTCGAGCGCCTGGAAGATCTCGTCCAGCTCGACCGTCTTCTTGACGCGGGTCTGGGCCAGCCAGCCGCCCTCCTTGATCTTCGGGGCCGCGCGGCTGCCACCGGTGATCTCGACGTACGTCTCCCCGAGCAGCGTCTTGAGGCGCAGGATCGCCTTGGCGTCCTGCGGGATCGGTGCGTACTTCGGATCGACCTCGATCGTGGCGACCGTGAGGTTGGGGTGCTTGGGATCGATGTCCTTCTTGCGGACCTTGCCGATGCTGACGCCGGACATCCGCACGTCGGCCTCCAGGCCGAGCTGCGTGGCTTCTCCGAACGCCGCCTTGAAGCGGTAGCCCTTGGCCTGCAGCGGGACCGAGCCGCCGAAGCTGATCCAGAGGAAGAGGAGCAGGCCGAAGCACGACAGCGCGAAGAGCACCATCGTCATGAGCCGGGCGAAGGTGGGCGCGGTCTTCTGCATCAGAAGTCACACACCGACGGATCGAGGAGCGCGGGCGCGAAGAGCATCGCGAGCGCCGGGTTCGTGTTCGCCGTCTGCTGGAGCGTGCCGCAGGTGCCGGCGACGGTGATCGGCCGGAATGTGCCGTTCGCGTCGGAGGAGCTGAAGACCGCCGCGCCGTTGTGCTGCAGCCAGGCAATCCAGAAGAGATAGCCCTCGTCGCGGCCGGCGACGTTCGGCCCCTGCTTGCCGCCGGGGTTGTAGCCGATGAGGTTGAACAGGTGGTTCAGGACCGTGAACGACGACTGCAGGTCCGGCGTGGCCTTGGCGAGGTTGGCCGCCGCGGGCCTGAGCAGCTGCACGAGGGGCCGCGAGGTCCGCACGAACGGCCGGATCTGCGCGGAGAGGAGCGGCGTGGCCTCCTTGGCGAGCGGGATCAGCGCCTGGTTCGCGGCGTCGAGCCTGCGGACCGCGGGGCGGAGCTTCGTGACGGCCGGCCCGAGCACCTGTGCCAGCGTCTGCACCTTGCCGAGCGTCTGCGTCGTCTGCTTCAACGTGCCGGGCAGCTCACCCACGGCGCGGCTGATGTTCGCCTGCTCGGACGCGAAGGCGTCGAAGACCTCGCTGCCGGCGCCCACGACCTGCGTGAGTTCCTTGCCCTTGCTCGCCAGTTCGCCGTTGAGCTGATTCAACGAGTGGATGAGGCGGCGCAGGTTCTGGCGGCGCTCGGCGACCTTCGCGGTCACGCGGTCCAGGTCCCGGTGCGTGGGCTCGAAGCGGCGGAAGACCTCCTTGAGGTCGTTGCCCCGCGTGGCCAGGCCCTCGCCCGCCCCGCCGACGAGCAGGTTGAGGTAGTCGCGTGTATCCGAGTCCAGCGAGGACAGGATCTCGTCGGGGTTGACGTCCGGCAGCGTGTTGGCCACCGGGATCGTCCACCCCTCCGGCGCCACCGGCGCCGCCTTCGTCCCCGGCGTCAGCTCGATGAAGATGTCCTTCAGGCCCGTCTTGGGACGCATGAGCGCGGAGGCGTCGGTGTGGACGAGGTCCTTGTACTCGGGGTCGACGTCCATCGAGATGATCGCGCGCCCGTTCTCCAGCTCCACCTTGGAGATGTCCCCGATGCGCACGCCGGAGACGCGGACCGTCTGGCCTTGACCCGGGGTGACGGCCTGGGCGGTGGAGAACTCGGCCTTCAGGACGAACGGCGTCCCCTCCCACGGGAAGCGCAGGCGCTGCTGGTGAAGGATGTAGCCCCCGACGAGCGCGGCGACGAGCGCGAGCACGACGATCGCCGCGAACGGCCTTGCCCCCTCGCGGATCGAGCGCCTCATGGGCGTGTCCTCCGTGCCGCGGCGCGCCGGTCCGCCCCGATGCGCAGCGCCTTCAGCTCGGC
>JAOPZJ010000431.1 GCA_025964155.1 Solirubrobacterales bacterium | reverse complement strand
TCGTCGTCCGCGGGCGCGTCCTGCGGAGTCGTCGTACCGGATCCCGCGAGCGCGTCCAGCTCGGCGCGCGCGAGCGCCAGCCGCCGAGGCCTCGATGCGGCCAGCTCCAGCGCGGCATCGGCGAGCGAGTCCCGCTCGGGCTCGACGAACAGCACGGCGGGCTCGGCGTGTGTCAGCTGGTAGGCGAGCTCGGCCGGCGCCAGGCGCCAGCTGAGCGGCGCCAGCACGAGCCCCGCTTTCGCGCAGGCGAAGAACAGCTCGACGTGCTCCGGGCGATTTCCGGTCAGCGAGGCGACGCGGTCGCCGCGGCGCAGGCCGAGCCGCAGCAGCGCGTCCGCCAGCCGCTCCGAGCGCGCGTCGAGCTCGGCGTAGGTGGTCCGCTCGCCGCGGTGCTCGATCGCGATCCGCGCCGGAGTGACCAACGCCCGGTCGCGGACCCAGCGACCGAGCGTGAGCTCGCCGGAGGATCGCTCGGTCGCTCGCCGAGCGCTCTTGGCCGAGCGCACCGATGCGGTCATGGTGTACAGCGTAGGTGGGGACGCCAACGGGCGCCCCCACCGGATCGGAGGTGCCGTGGCTCTCACCGCGATGCCGCCTTGAACTGCATGCTCTTGGCGGCGTCGCCCATGAAGAAGGCGCGGAAGCCCTTCAGGAAGCCCGGGGTGGTGGAGCTCACCTGGGAGATCCCGGTCATCCGTGAGGCAGGCCCCAGCGCCGGGGTGTAGTCGACGGGGGGCATCAGACCGCCGAGGTCGACTTTGCCGAGGTGGAGCTTGGCGTTGAGGATGCCCGCGCGCGTGAGGTCGCCGGCGGCGATCGCCTTGCGCAGGACGGCGGTCTCCATCTTCGCTTCGGAATACCCGTACATGAAGTAGTAATCGGGGATCTGCGCCGGAGCGAACTTCTTGGCGTCGGCCAAGAACTTCGCCATGCCCGGCACGCTCATGTCGCCCCACTGCGACTCGTAGCCGAGCACCCACACGTTGGAGTCGAGCGCCTTTGCGACCGCGGTGGGCTTTCCGCTCGTGGTGCCGTCGGCGGTCATCAGGTACCCCGACCACGCCGGCCCCTGGAACACCCACGTCGGGTTGTAGCCCTGCGAGGCGCCGGTGCCGACGATCGTCGCGGCCACGCTGGGCGTGGCGACGACGAACACGTACTGCGCGCCTGCGGATCGCATCTTCTGCACCTGCGCGGTGAGATCGGTGTCACCGACCTTGTACGTGGTCTCGGCCACGTGGCGGAGGTGGTAGGCCTTCAGGCCCGCCTTGTAGCCGCGCAACCCGTCCTCGCCGTATGCGTCGTTCTGGTAGATGATCCCGACCTTGGCGTTCTTGTCCTTCTGCTTGGCGATGTAGTCGAGCGCGTTGGCGTTGTCGATCGCGTAGGGCGTGCCGATCACCGCCATCACCGGATCGGTGACGAGCGACGAGTCCTGCGCGGCCGCACCGATCAGCATCTGCTGCTGGGCGGCGAGCGGTTGGATCGCCTTGGTCGTCGGGCTGCCCAGCGACTGTGCCATGAAGGCAACCTTGTCGGCGATGCGGTTGTAGGCCTGCACCTCGGTCTGGGGGTCGTACTTCGTGTCCTGCTCGACGAGCTTGATCTTCCAGCCATTGATCCCGCCCCCGGCGTTCACCGCGTGGAAGTAGGTCTCCTGGCCGGCGGTCAGCGGCTTCCCGATCGCCGCCACCGGCCCGGACAGCGGGCTGAGGACGCCGAGCGAGATGGTCTTCGTCTTGGCATCCACCCCCGGGCCGGTCTTGAGCGCCCCGCCTCCGCCGGAGCCCCCACCGCCGCCCCCGCTGGAGCCGGTCCCGCACGCGGCGATGCCGATTGTGATCGCTCCTGCCGCGCATACGGCAGCCAGCGGATGCATCCTCACCTTGCCCATGTCGCCTCTCTCCTTTCGAGTGGCTGGGTTTCCTCTGACAACCCTCCGCCCTTGCCGCCACGCATAGCGACGCGCGACCACAGCGACGCGACACGGGCGCCAAGCCCGACCACCCCGCGCGGCTCCAGGACGAAGAAGACGATGATGAGCAGCCCGTACGCGATCGAGCTGATGTCGTCGATCGGCAGCCCGCCCGACGAGGACTGTGGGATCAGCGACTGCAGGACCGAGGGCAGCGCGAAGATCACCATCGAGCCCAGCAGCGCGCCCCACACCGTGCCGATCCCGCCGACGATGATCGCCGCGACGTACTGGACCGAGAGCAGCAGGCTCCACTGGCCGGGGGTGGCGAACGACAGGTACGACGCGTACAGCGCGCCGCTGACGCCCGCCAGGAATGACGAGACCACAAAGGCGCTCATCTTGGTGCGGGCGAGGTTCACTCCCATGATCGCCGCCGCGATCTCGCGGTCGCGCACCGCCTGCATCGCGCGTCCCGGCCGGCCGCGCACGAGGTTCCAGATGAAGAGCATGGCGGCCGCGAGGATGATCAGCGCGAGGTAGTAGTAGAGGCCGTTGTGGTCGATGACGAGCCCACCGAGTGTCAGCTGCTGCCCGGGGGAGAAGTCGAACGCACCGAACGTGACCGGTGGGAACGAGCGCCCGCCGGGGCCCCCGGAGATCGCTGCCACGTTGAACCAGATGTGCTGCCCGATGAAGACCAGGCCGATCGTGACGATCGCCAGGTAGAGGCCGCGGAGGCGCAGCGCCGTCGGCCCGACGAGCGCCCCGCAGAGGGCCGCGACCACACCGGCGGCGGGCAGCCAGATCGCGGCGGTCAGACGCGCGGTTCCTCCCAGGACGGCGGCGGTGTACGCGCCCACGGCAAGGAAGAAGGCGTGCCCCAGCGAGATCTGGCCCGTGTAGCCGGTGAGAACGTTGAGTCCGAGCGCGCCGATCGCCGCGATGAGCACGAACGTCGCGGTCGTGAGCCAGAAGGCGTCAAGGCCGAAGGGGAGGACGATCGCGAGGATCGCGATGGCGAGCACCGCTGCGGGCTTCGCCCCGATCCTCGCGCCGAGGCGCCGCCGCAGGGACGCAAGCCGGGTCATACCCGCTCCACCGGCCGGGTGCCGAACAGGCCGTAGGGCCTGCAGAGGAGCACGAGGATCATCACGACATAGGGCGCGACGGCCGAGAAGTCGCTGCCCAGCCATCCCGGCGCATAGCCCGAGGCCATCACCTCGACGATCCCGATCGTGATGCCGCCCACGACCGCGCCGGGCGGTGAATCGAGGCCACCGAGGATGATCGCCGGGAAGGCGCGCAGCGAGACGTTTCCCAGGGACGGGTTCACCGAGCCGGGAAAGCCCGCCAGGAACAGTCCGCCCACCACGGCAACGCCGCCCGCGATCGCCCAGGTGAGCGCGTAGACGCGTCGCACGGGCACGCCGACCGCCAGCGCCGCCTCCTCGTCCGCGGCCGTCGCGCGCATCGCGAGCCCGTAGCGCGAGAAGCGGTCAAAGACGAAGTACAGCGCCAGGATCAGCGCGGTGCAGAGCACCGTCCAGATACGCACCCAGTTGAACGTGACGCCGCCCACGTGCACGGCGGAGGCGCCCCACGGATCGCCGAGGATGCGGGCGTTGCCGCCGAAGATCGCCGGGATCGCGGCGTCGATGACGATGCTCAGGCCGATCGTGATCATGACGAGCACGAACACGGGCTGCCCGAGCACCCGCTGAAGCACCATCATCTGGAAGATGGCGCAGCCCGCCGCCAGCAGCGCGATCGCCGCGATCACCGCCAACACGAATGGCAGGTTCAGACCGGTCGCCAGCACCGAGACGAGGTAGGCGCCAACCAGCAACAGGCTGCCCTGGGCGAAGTTGATCACCTTGCTGGCGCGGTAGACCACGGTGAACCCGAGCGCGACGAGCGCGTAGATGCAGCCGAGCGCGATGCCCTGGAAGAGCAGCTGGAAAAAAGCCGTCATCGACGCACCTCCGCAAGGTCGCCCTCGAGCTCCTCGCCCAGATAGGCGCGGATCACACGCTCGTCGCGCTGGACCTCGGCCGGCGTGCCTATGGCGATGACGCGTCCGAAGTCGAGCACCAGTACGCGCTGTGCGATCCGCATGACCATGCCCATGTCGTGCTCGACGAGCAGCAGCGTCAGGTCGCGCTCGCGGTGCAGGCGGCGCACGAGCGCCGTGATCTCCTCACGCTCGGACACGCTCATGCCGGCGACGGGCTCGTCGAGCAGCATCAGCTTGGGCTCCATGGCCAGCGCGCGGGCGATCTCCACGCGCTTCTGGATGCCGAACGGAAGGGTGCCGGTCGGGGCGTGGGCGTGATGACCGATGCCGGTGAACTCGAGCGCCTCCATCGCCGCCGCGCGATGGCGGCGCTCCTCGCGCCGCGCGTATCCCAGCCACAGCCCGCTGCGCAGCGTCCCGGAGCGCATCAGGTGATGGCGACCGATCAGGACGTTCTCGAGCGCGGTGAGCTCCCCGAACAGCCCGAGGTTCTGGAAGGTGCGCGCGACGCCCGCGCCGGCCAGCGCCGAGATGCGTAGGCGCAGCAGGTCCGCTCCGTCGAAGCGCACGCTGCCCGCGGTCGGGACGTACGCGCGCGACAGGACGTTGAAGAGCGACGTCTTGCCCGCCCCGTTGGGCCCGATCACCGCGAACAGCTCGCCGCGCGCGACATCGAAGCTCAAGTCCGCGAACGCGGTGACGCTGCCGAACCGCAGCGTCAGGTCACGGACCTCGAGCATCGGTGCGGCGCTCGCGGTCATCTCGCGAGCGCCTCCGGGCGCCCGAGCACGGCGGGAGCTCCGAGGTAGGAGGCGCGCACGCGCTCGTCGGCGAGCAGTTCGGCCGTAGGCGCGTGCGCGCGGATGCGTCCGGTCTCCAGAAGGTAGGCGTGCTTGGTCGCACGCAGGGCGAGCGCCGTGCTCTGCTCGATCAGCAGCAGTGCGCAACCCCGCTCGTTGATCGCGCGCAGCGCCTGGCCGATCTCCGCCACGACCCGCGGGGCCAAGCCAAGCGACGGCTCGTCGAGCAGGAGCAGTCGCGGCTGGGACATGAGCGCGCGGGCGATCGCGAGCACCTGTTGCTGGCCTCCGCTGAGCAGTCCCGCGGGCTGGTCGGCCCGCTCCGCCAGGATGGGGAAGAGCTCGGAGAGCTCCTCGCGGATCTCACGCTCCCGGCGGCGCGCGCGGCCTGGGAACGCGCCCACGCGCAGGTTCTCCGCGACCGTGAGCTCGGCGAACACGCGCCGGCCCTCGAGCACCTGCGCGATGCCGGCGGCGACCAGCGCGGCGGCATCGGCTCGCACGATCGAGCGGCCCTCGAAGCGGATCGAGCCTCCCGTTACCTGGCCACCGTGGAAGCGGAGGAGGCCGGTCACCGCGCGCAGGGCCGTGCTCTTGCCGGCGCCGTTGGCACCCAGAAGGGCGATCGAGCCGCCTTCCGGGACCGAGAAGCCCACGCCGTCGAGCGCCAGGACGGAGCTGCCATAGGTGACACGGAGCTCCTCGACCTCGAGCAGCAGGTCATCTGCCATGCGGACTTCAGCCTCCTTGTGCCTCGTCGAGCTTCCTCGGGCTACGCAAACATGAAACCTGATTCACCTACCAGATACAAGGGAGCATCGGCCAGCTCGGTGCGGCGGCGAACCTCGCCAGGATGGACGCGGGGCGGGGCATCGAGCCTCATGTGAGACTTCGTGGCGCGGGTCGCTCGCTACGCTCGGCGCCCACCTCGAAGGAGCCGCAGTGTCACCTCTGCAGTCACGCGTCGCCCGCTGGTCCACGGCCGCGGCGCTCACGGCGCTCGCGCTCTGTGGGTCGGCCCAGGCCAACTCCCGTTACGCCGCCCCCGACGGGGGCGGGTCCGCGTGCACCCAGGTCCAGCGCTGCTCGATCGTGCAGGCCGTCAACGGCAACGTGGCCAACCCCGTCCACAGCGGCGACGAGGTGATCGTCGGGCCGGGGATCTATCCCTCGACCGCCACCGTCCTCAACGACCAGAGCAACTCGCTACAGATCCACGGCGAGGCCGGCGAGCCGCGGCCCGTGCTCATCTCCTCCGCCGTCGACGGGATCTTTCTGCGCGACACCAGCCGCGTCAGTCAGGTCGAGCTTCAGCACTCCGGGACCGGGCACGCGCTCCTGACGCTCGGGTCCGCGACCGCCGACCACGTCATCGTTCGCTCCTCCGCAAACGGCGCCATCGCCTGCGCCACCCTCACCTCGATCACGGACTCCGTGTGCGCCGCGACGGGAACCAACGGCCGTGCCTTCGAGATGACCGGCTCGGCGGGGGCGCAACAGAACATCAGCCCGGTGCTCCGGGGCGTGACGGCGGAGGCCACCGGCTTCAACGGCGTCGGCATCAGCGTCGACGCGGGCAGCCAGACCACCATCGACCTGCACGCGACGAACGTCATCGCCCACGGCCCGGCCTTCGACGTGAAGGTCCTGGCTTCCGCCCCCACGGGCGTCGCCGCCGTGACGCTTGATCACAGCAACTACGCGGACGTCATCAAGGGTGCGGGGAACGCGTCCGTCACCCCGGCGGGGAGCCCGACGAACAAGGTCACGCCGCCGGTGTTCGTCAACGCCGCCGGCGGCAACTTCCGCCAGGCCGCCGGCTCGGTGGGAACGATCGATCACGGCGCGGCCGGCCCGTTCGGCGCCACCGACCTGGACGGGTTCGTCCGGCCGATCGGCGCCGCGCCGGACATCGGCGCCTTCGAGCACGCGCTCGCCCCGACCGTCAGCGCGGGGGAGCCGACGGACGTCACGACGACCGCGGCGACCCTGGTCGGCGCGACCAACCCGCGCGGTGCGCCGACGTTCCTCCGGTTCGCCTACACGCCGGACGGCGGTCCGACGACGACGACCGACGCCACGGCGATGGGCGCCGGCACGACCGTGGCGGGCGTGGAGCGCTCCATCGGCGGCCTGGCGCCCGGGACGCACTACACGGTGACGGCCACCGCGGTCAACGGCGGTGGCAGCGTGACCTCGGCGGTGCGCGAGTTCACGACACAGGCCTTGGCGCCGGGCGAGACGACACCGGTGACGCCGGGGTCGCCCGACACCACGCCGCTCCCCGGTGGGTCCCCGGCCGGCAACGGTCCCGCACCCGGGCCGGGCGCCGGCGGGCCCGTCAAGCCCGCCGCGCTC
>JAOPZJ010000390.1 GCA_025964155.1 Solirubrobacterales bacterium | reverse complement strand
GCCTTCCACGGTGAGCGGATGACGGCGCTCACCGGCGTGCTCGAGGAGGTCACCGCGCGCGAGATCGCCACGTGGCCGCGTGACCGCCCCGTCGAGCTGCACCCGCGGATGCAGGGTCTGACCCTGGAGGTCATCCTCCGCGCGGTCTTCGGCCTGGAGCCCGGTCCGCGGCTGGACACGCTGCGCACCGTCCTGACCGAGTACCTCGAAGAGGCCTCCAAACCCCAGAACATGCTGCCGGTGCTCCAGCGCGACCTCGGCCCGCGCTCGCCGTGGGGCCGCTTCGTCCGCATCCGGGCGCGGGCGCTTGGGCTCATCAGCGAGGAGATCACGCGGCGGCGCACGGCGGCCGACGGCGACCACGGCGACGTCCTGGGCATGCTGCTGGGCGCCACCGAGGAGGACGGCACGCCGATGCCCGACCTCGACATCCGCGACGAGCTCATGACGCTGCTCGTCGCCGGCCACGAGACGACCGCCTCCCCGCTGGCGTGGACGTGCGAGCGCCTCGTGCGCACCCCCGACGTCCTGGCCCGCGTGCAGGTCGCGGTCGACACCGGCGACGACAAGTACCTCGTCGCGACGATCCAGGAGGCGCTGCGCTGCCGACCGGTCCTCATGTTCGCCCAGCCCCGCCACGTGAGCCGGCCGATCACCGTGGGCGGCTTCGACTACCAGCCCGGCTGCGCGCTGACGGCCAACGTGCACCTCGTGCACCACGACCCGAAGATCTACCCGGACCCCCACGCCTTCCGGCCCGAGCGCTTCCTCGACGAGGGGCCCGGCACCTTCACCTGGCTGCCCTTCGGCGGCGGGCGCCGGCGCTGCCTCGGGCAGGCGTTCGCGATGCTCGAGATGCGCGTCGTGCTGTCGGCGTTGCTGGCGAGCACCGACCTGGCCGTCGCCCCGGACGCGGCCGGTGCGGACGAACGGCGCCTGCGCCGCCACATCACCGTGAGCCCGGCACGCGGGGCGCGGGTCGTCCTGCAGGCGCGCACGAGGGCGGCGGCGGCCCTGCAGCCGGCGTAAGACGCCGGTCAATACCTCGCGCGGCCTGAGGCAACCGCCGCAGACCACGTACGGGTGTTGCGACGACTTCCGGAAGGCCCGGAGCGTGGCGTGCGCACGGGTGCGCCTATGCCGCCGCGGGTAGGTTTGACGGCATGGCCGGCTACGACGATGACGACTGGGAGGGAGGCGTCCCGCCCGAAGGACACCACACCCGCGACCAGGCCAGGCCGGAGTTCTGGTGGCACCAGCGTCCCGCGCAGCTCGGCTTCGCCGGGATCGGCGTCCTGCTCGTGATCCTGGTGATCGTCGTGCTGGTCGGGTGCGGCGGATCGTCGGGTGGTGGCCGCAGCGCTGGTGGTGGCAGCGCCGGTGGTGGCGCGGGCGGCGGCGATCGTGCGTCCCAGTCGGCCGCCACGATCCTCAAGGACGCGCAGACGGCGCTGGGCGACGTGCGCAGCTACCACGTATCCGGCACGACGGTCGACAAGGACGGCCGCAGCACGATCGCCGGAGACGTGACCGCCTCCGGGTCGCTGCGCTTCAGCATGGCGAACAAGGGCAGCACGCTCTCGCTGATCGTCGCCGACGCCCAGACGTACCTGAAGGCCGGTCGCCGCTTCTGGCTGGACGGCAACGGCAAGGAAGGGCCCGCCCTGGCGCGGCTCTTCGCCGACCGTTGGGTCAAGGTCCCCGCGGACAAGGGTGGTCCCCTCCAGGCCGGGGTCAGGCAGATGCTGCCCAAGGAGCTGGCCTTCTGCCTGGCCCAGAACCTGGGCACCCTCGAGAACCTCGGGGTGCGGACGCTCGACGGCAAGCGCGTGGTCGTGATCCGCGACAAGGGCGACAAGCCCGGGACGGTGCCGAGCAAGCTGTACGTGCCCGCGTCCGGCCCCGCGCTCCCGGTCCGCGCCCGCGAGACGGGCGCCCGCCGCTCCGGTGGCAAGATCGACAAGCGCTGCGACGACGGCGATTCCGCGACGACGTCGTCCGACGCCATCCTCAGCCACTTCAATGAGGTCAAGCCGATCACCGCACCGCCGGATGCCCTCGATCTCGACAAGCTCAAGGGCGCGGCAGGCAGTGGGGTGCCGGCGTAGGAGCGTCCTTCGCAGTGCCGGCGTTGCCGCCGGCGCCCTGACATCCCCTTGACGTCCCCGGCCCTACGCCGGCTCGGACGGGTCCTCTTCGGCGGCGAGGCGCAGAGCGTGCTGGCGCACGGTGGCCACGTGCCGCTGCTGGATCGGCAGGGAGGCGTCGGCGAGGTTCGCGATCTGCTTGTCCTTCGCCGTCTCGTTGAGCTTGGCGAGGATCTCCCAGTGGGCGAGCTCGCCGGCCTCGGACATCGACAGGAACTCCAGGCCGTCGAGCGTCTCGGCGTCCTCGAGGTACGTCTTCATGAAGTCCGTGATCTCCGTCTTCGTCTCACGGGCCTTCATGTTGATCGCGGTCTTCATGCCATCGCGGGACGTCGCGACCTCCTTGCAGCGCTCCTCGACCTGCTTCGCGTCCTCCTGCATCTTCTGCAGGACCTCGACGACCTCGGTCTCCTTCTCCTTGCGCGCGAGCGTCGCGACCTTCTTCGCGGCGGTCTGCGCCGCCTGAGCGAGTCCGAGGACCTCGCCGAGCTTCTCGTCGAGTGTGGTCAGTTCCGGCATGTGCTTGCGCCTCCTGGGAGTTGACGCACACGCGCCTACCCGGGCGCGCACGCCGTCATGCACCACCGCCGCAGCATGCGCGCGCTGCATGGCGGTGGGCGGTCATCGCGCTGGGCTGGGAGCCAGCGCGACCAGCTGGGCCGGTCGGTCGAACACATCACCGCTCGCGATGCGATGCACGACGTAGCCGGCGGCGCGCCATGCAGCCGTCTTGCGCGCGTCCACGTCTTTGAGGCGGTGATAGCTCGGTCCGTCGATCTCGATGATCAGGCGGAGCTCCGGCCAGCACAGGTCGGCCTCCTCCCCGGCGAACCGCTCGTTCACGCGGGGGATCGGGATCCCGGCCGCGTCGAGGATCTCGAGCGCCATCGCCTCCGCGTCGCTGCGGCAGCGATGGATCGGCAGCCGCACGTAGACGTCGGCGAGGCGGGCGAGCCGCCCGCTTCCGCGGCGGGACGGGTGCCGGTCGGTCATGCGCCAGACCTTCGGGGCCGTCGTCACCCGCAGGCGGATGGCTTCACGGAAGGCCTTGCGCAAGGCGCGGTCATCGAGGACCGGTGCCAGGTCCGCCAGCACGCGCTCAGCGCAGGTCACCGGCAGGCCGTCCACCACCCGGACCTGCCCGTCCATGATCAGGGAATGCATCACCAGCACACCGTTGTATCGCCGCGGTCCGCCGTTGCCCGGTCGGGTGATGGTCTCGAAGGTGCCCGTCCACGGCCGCAGGCGGTACAACGCACCGCCGCTCGCGTGGCTCAACACGCTGCCCGGCGCCGTGAGCGTGGCTGCGCGCCAGCGTTGCCGCTGCGTCGGCAAGGCCTGGCCCAGCAGGAACACGCCGTCGTGCAGCCGCCGCAGCCCGGCCGTCCGATGCCGGACCGCCGCCTTCGACCACTGGCGATCCGTGAGCTGCCACGTGGCCACGACATCGTCCTGCATCGCCGCCAGTGTCCGAAGGTCCGAATGGATCACACCACCTCTAGGCCTCGGCGGCCCGATCTCGCCCCCCGCCTGCGAACGATCGGCGGCATCGTACGTCTGGCGCTGTCAGGGCAACCCCAGACGTACGATCCGCCGCCGGCCGCGCGTCCCAACCCGCAGCGTCGTACGTCCGGCGTCGCCAGGGCAACCCCAACCGTACGATCCCACCGCCGCCGGCCGCGCGTCCCAACCCGCAGCGTCGTGCGTCCGGCGTCGCCAGGGCAACCCCAAACGTACGACGCGTCCGACTCGGCGGCCCCATCGACCGCCCGGCCCCGCCTACCGACCTCGTCAGCGGCGCGCCACCGTGGTGGCCGCCCCGCTCACCCCGCGCACGGTGCCAGGCGGTCGGTCTGGAGCATGAGGCGACCGAGCGCCACCCACGCCGCGCCGTAGTACGTCGGGTCGACGCGATCCTGGGCCTGCGCGCGATCGAGCAGGCCGGCGGCGGCGGCGCGGGCGCCC
>JAOPZJ010000203.1 GCA_025964155.1 Solirubrobacterales bacterium | reverse complement strand
TGAGGCGCCCGGCCCGCAGCGCCGGATGGTCCATCACGCGGTTGAGGTCGATGCCGGCGCGCCGCAGCCAGTGCAGCTCGCGCCGGGCGAGCGCGAGCTGCTCGCGGACCGCGACCAGTTCGGCGTCGCGATCGGCAACCACGGCGTGCGCCTGGTGCTCCGCCGTCTCGGCGCGGAACGCACGCTCCTGGGCCGCCGCGACGCTGCCCTGGAGCGCGGCGGTCTGGCGCTGGAGCTCGCGGTCGAGGTCGGCGGCGGACGCGGGGTCGGTCACGCGGTCACCGGGGCGGATTCGAGCCGGCGCAGCACCGACGTGATCACGTGCCCGGCATCGGCGCGGGGCATGTCGTTCCACAGCGGGAGCCGCAGGAGGCGTGCGCTGCTCGCTTCGGTATGCGGCAGGGTGCCGTGGGCGCGCCCGTAGCGGAGCCCCGCGGGGGCTGAATGCAGCGGGACGTAGTGAAACGTCGCCTCCACGCCGTCCTCGGCGAGCTCCCGTAGGAGGCGGTCGCGGTCCGCGGCGGTCGGTAGCAGCAGCCCGAAGATGTGGGCGTTTGGCGTACAGCTCTCCGGGACCGTCAGCCGGCGCAGCAGGCCGCGCCGCTCCGGCTCCGCGAACGCGTCCTGATACGCGTTCCAGCTCGCCTGGCGCCGCTGCGTGATGCCGGCGAGGTCGGCGAGCTGCGGGGCGAGGTAGGCGGCGGCGAGCTCGTTCATCGCGAAGTTCGAGCCGACCTGCATCCAGCGGTAGTGCTCCACCTCGCCGCGGGCGAACCGCGCGCGGTCGGTGCCGTAGTCGCGCAGGGTCTCCGCCGCGGAGGCCAGCGCCGGGTCGTTGATGACGAGGGCGCCGCCGCTCCCGCTAGCGAGGTTCTTGGTCGCGTCGAAGCTGATCGCCCCGAGAGCGCCCATCGATCCCAGGGCACGTCCCCGATAACTGGCCCCGATGCCCTGGGCAGCGTCCTCGATGATCGCGACGCCGGCGGTCGCCGCGATCGCCAGCAGCTCGTCCATCGGCGCCGCCGTGCCGGCGTAGTGCACGACCACGACGGCACGGGTCCGCGCGGTCAGGGCCGCGCGGACTTCGGCTGGGTCGATGTTCAGCGTGCCGGGCAGCACGTCGACGAACACCGGGGTGGCTCCCCGCAGGACGAATGCGTTCGCGGCGGACGCGAAACCGAAGGACGGCATGATGATCTCGTCGCCTGCGACGACGCCGAGCAGCAGCGCGCTGAGCTCGAGCGCGGCGGTGCACGACTGGGTCATCAGGACGGTGGGAGCGGAGAGCTGGTCCTGCAACAGCCGCTCGCACCGTGCGGTCGCGGGGCCGCGGGCCTTCAGGTGGCCGTTCCGGAGCGCCTCGGCGACGGCGACGGCGCCGGCCGCGGAGGCGGGGGCGCGCAGGAACGGGACGCGCGGGGCTAAGGGCAGTCGGGTTCCCGGATCTGACCGCAGGCGGCGGCCGCCGATCCGGCCCGATCGTGGAACCCCGTGCGAATAGGCATCGACGGCGGGCACTCCGCGATCCTAGTGCCTCTTACGCGATTCTCCGTTAGTTGATCGTTAGTTGAGCACATGGCGTGCACCGCCCGTAAACGGTGGCTGCGACGGGTGTCGTCGTCGTTTGGCGGGCTTAAGCCGCCACCGGCATTCCGCGGTCGATGATCGCGCGAAAGTCGGTGCCGGCCGGGAGCGTCCCGAAGGCCAGCCCGCTGTCGCCGGCGAGGCGCGCGGCGCAGAAGGCGTCGCTGACGGCGTGGGGCGTATGGCGCAGCAGCAATGAGGCCTGCCACGCCAGCGCGAGCTGCTCGACGACGCGCCGGGCGCGGACCTCGATCGCGTCGGTGTCGGCGAACTGCGCCCGCAGGTCATCGACGAACGCGTCGTAACGGGCGTCCGCGCCACCGGCGAGGGCAAGCTCATCGAAGTAGGCGGCCAGCGTCTCGGGTTGGCGCGACAGCGCGCGCAACACGTCGAGGGCGTTGACGTTGCCCGAGCCCTCCCAGATCGAGTTCAGCGGCGCCTCGCGATACAGGCGCGGCATGCCGGACTCCTCGACGTACCCGTTGCCGCCGAGGCACTCGAGCGCCTCGACGGCGACGCTCGGCGCCCGCTTGCAGACCCAGTACTTGCCGACGGCGGTGCCCAGGCGGCGGAGCGCCACGTCGCCTTCGTCGTAGGCGCGCGCGAGGCGCATCGCCAGGGCGGTCGCGGCCTCGCTCTCCAGGCACAGGTCCGCGAGAACGTTCTGCATGAGCGGCTGGTCGACCAGGGTCTTGCCGAAGGCGCTGCGGTGCGCGGTGTGCCAGGTGGCGTTGGCGACGGCGGCGCGCATGTTCGACGTGGACCCGATGATGCAGTCCAGGCGCGTGTGGCCCACCATCTCGATGATCGTCGGCACGCCGCGCCCGGGATCGCCGACCATCCGTCCCCAGGTGTTGTCGAACTCCACCTCCGAGCTGGCGTTGGAGTGGTTGCCGAGCTTGTCCTTCAGGCGCTGCAGGGCGAAGACGTTGCGCGTGCCGTCCGGCAGCACGCGCGGGACGGCGAAGCACCCGACGCCCTCGTCGGTCTGCGCGAGGACGAGGAAGAGATCGCACATCGGCGCGCTCGTAAACCACTTGTGCCCGCGCAGGAGGTACTCCTCGCCGGCGCCGGTCGCCCCGATCGCGGTGGCGGTCGTCGTGTTGGCGCGCACGTCCGAGCCGCCCTGCTTCTCCGTCATGCCCATTCCGCACTTCGCGCTGCCCTTCTCCGGCGCGGGCGCGAGCGCGCCGTCGTAGGCCGGCGCGGTCAGCAGGTGCTCCCACTCGGCGGCGATCGAGGGCGTCGTGCGCAGCGCCGGGATCGCGGCGAAGGTCATCGTGATCGGGCAGCCGTGGCCGGCTTCCGCCTGTCCGCTGGTGATGTACATCGCGGTCCGGGCGGCGTGCGCGCCGTCCTGCGGGGAGGTCCACGGCAGCGCGTGCAGCTCGTGCTCTGAGGCGAGCGTCATCAGCGCGTGCCAGGCGGGGTGGAAGTCGACCTCGTCGATCCGGTTGCCGTAGCGGTCATGCGTGCGCAGGACCGGCTTGTTCTCGTTCGCCTGCGGACCCCACTCGCGCAGCGGCACGTCACCCCAGGCCGCGCCGATCTCCGTCGCGCGCGCCTGCGCCCAGCCGCCGCCCTCGCGCTCGAGCGCCTCCACGAGCGGCGTGTTCGTCGTGAAGAGGTTCAGCGGCGCCAGCGGGGGCGCCTGGTTTGCGACCTCGTGGGTGCCATGCGGGAGCGGGACGGCGGTCGCGGGGTGGATGGAGGACATGGGGTCAAGGCTACCCCCGCGACGGGTGGGTAGCGTGTCGCCGAACTGAATCTGCCCTCGAGCTCCGGAAGAGACGCATGAAGATCATCTACACCCACACCGACGAAGCGCCCGCGCTCGCCACGCAGTCGCTGCTGCCGATCGTCACGGCGTTCGGCGCCGCCGCGGACATCGAGATCGAGCTGCGCGACATCTCCCTCGCGGGGCGCATCCTCGCGCACTTCCCGGACCGCCTGCCCGCCGAGCAGCGGGTCGCCGACGCGCTTGCGGAGCTTGGCGATCTCGCCAGGACGCCGGAGGCGAACATCGTCAAGCTGCCCAACGTCAGCGCGTCACTGCCGCAGCTGAAGACGGCCATCAAGGAGCTGCAGGGCCAGGGCTACGCGATCCCCGACTTCCCCGAGTCCCCGGTCGACGACGAGCAGCGCGACGTTCGCGAGCGCTATGGCAGGGTCATGGGCAGCGCCGTCAACCCGGTCCTCCGCGAGGGCAACTCCGACCGCCGCGCGCCCGCATCGGTCAAGGCCTTCGTCCGCAAGCACCCGCACTCGATGGGCGCGTGGTCCCCGGATTCGAGATCCCACGTCGCGACGATGGGTGAGGGCGACTTCCGCTCCACCGAGCAGTCGGTGACGGTCGGCGCGCCGACGACGGTGAGGATCGAGTTCACGAGCGACGGCCAGACGGACGCGGGCGGGACGACCGTGCTCAAGGACCGGCTGGAGCTCCTGGAAGGCGAGGTCATCGACGCGTCGGTCATGCGCCGCGGCGCGCTGCGGGCGTTCTTCGCCGCGCAGGTCGCGGAGGCCAAAGACCAGGGCGTGCTGTTCTCCGTGCACCTGAAGGCGACGATGATGAAGGTCTCCGACCCGATCATCTTCGGCCATGCGGTCCGCGCCGTCGTCGGTGAGGTCTTCGACGCGTACCCCGACGACAGCCCGAACGACGGCCTCGCGAGCCTGCTCGCGGGCCGCCCCGAGGCGCAGTCCGCCGTCGACGCCGCGCTGGCGGCCGGCCCCGCGATCGCGATGGTCGACTCCAGCCGCGGGATCACCAACCTCCACGTCCCGAGCGACGTCATCGTCGACGCGTCGATGCCGGCGGCGATCCGCTCCTCGGGGCAGATGTGGAACAAGGACGACCAGCTCCAGGACACCAAGTACGTCATCCCCGACTCGTCCTACGCTGCGCTCTACGCCGAGACGATCGACCATTGCCGCGCCCACGGCGCGTTCGACCCCGCGACGATGGGCACGACGCCGAACGTCGGCCTGATGGCCCAGAAGGCCGAGGAGTACGGCTCGCACGACAAGACCTTCGAGATCGCCAGCCCCGGGAAGGTCCGGGTCGTCGACGGCGGCGGCACGGTGCTGCTGGAGCACGAGGTCGATCCGGGCGACATCTGGCGCATGTGCCAGACCAAGGACGCGCCCATCCAGGACTGGGTGCGCCTCGCCGTGTCCCGCGCCCGCGCCACGGGTGCGCCCGCGGTCTTCTGGCTGGACGAGACGCGGCCGCACGACGCACAGTTGCTGCGCAAGGTCCGCCCGGCGCTCGAGGCGCTCGACACCGACGGGCTGCAGATCGAGGTCATGCCGGTCGCCGAGGCCACGCGCTTCACGCTCGAGCGCGCCCGCCGCGGAGAGGACACGATCTCCGTCACGGGCAACGTCCTGCGCGACTACCTCACCGATCTGTTCCCGATCCTCGAGCTCGGCACGAGCGCGAAGATGCTGTCGATCGTCCCGCTCATGAACGGCGGCGGCTTGTTCGAGACCGGCGCCGGCGGCTCGGCGCCCAAGCACGTCCAGCAGTTCACGAGGGAGAACCACCTGCGCTGGGACTCGCTCGGCGAGTTCCTCGCGCTGGCCGCGTCGCTCGAGCTGCTGGCCGAGCACGACGGCAACGCGCGCGCGAAGGTCCTCGCCGAGACGCTGGATCGCGCGACCGGTAGCGTGCTCGAGGAGGGTCGCTCGCCGTCCCGCAAGGTGGGCGAGATCGACAACCGCGGCAGCCACTTCTACCTGGCCCTGTACTGGGCTCGTGAGCTTGCCGCGCAGACCGTGGACCCGGGCCTGGCGGAGCGCTTCGCGCCGCTGGCCGACGCGCTGCTCGCCGCGGAGGCGACGATCGTCGAGGAGCTCACCGTCGTGCAGGGCGCGTCTGTGGAGATCGGTGGCTACTACCGCCCCGATCCGGACCGCGTCGCAGCGGCGATGCGCCCGAGCACGACGTTGAACGACGCCCTCGCCGCGCTGGTAGCGGCGAGCGCGCGATAGCTTCCGGCCCCACACCCCCAAGGAGATGAACCCTGTGAGCACCCCCGTCAAGGTCACTGTCACCGGCGCCGCCGGCCAGATCGGCTACGCCCTGCTGTTCCGCATCGCCTCCGGCGCGCTGCTGGGTCCGGACACCCGCGTCCACCTGAAGCTGCTGGAGATCCCGCAGGCCGTCAAGGCGGCGGCGGGCACCGCGATGGAGCTCGACGACTGCGCATTCCCGCTGCTGGCCGGCATCGACATCCACGACAACCCGACCGACGGCTTCGACGGCACGAACATCGCGCTGCTCGTCGGTGCCCGCCCGCGCACGGCGGGCATGGAGCGTGCCGACCTCCTGGAGGCCAACGGCGGCATCTTCAAGCCTCAGGGTCAGGCGATCAACGCCGGTGCGGCCAGCGACATCAAGGTCCTGGTCGTGGTCAACCCGGCCAACACCAACGCGCTGATCGCCATGTCGCACGCGCCGGACGTCCCGAACGAGCGTTTCACGGCGATGACGCGCCTGGACCACAACCGCGCGATCGCGCAGCTGGCCAAGAAGACCGGCGCCGCGGTGACCGACATCAAGAAGATGTCGATCTGGGGCAACCACTCCCCGACGATGTTCCCCGATCTCTACCACGCGGAGGTCGCCGGCAAGAACGCCTTCGAGGCCGTCGGCAGCGACCTGGAGTGGTACGCGAACGTGTACCAGCCGACCGTCGGCAAGCGCGGCGCGGCCATCATCGAGGCCCGTGGCGCCTCCTCGGCGGCCTCGGCCGCGAGCGCGGCGATCGACCACGTCCACGACTGGGTGCTGGGCTCCGCCGAGGGCGACTACGTGTCGATGGCGGTGCCCTCCGACGGCTCCTACGGCGTCCCCGAGGGCATCATCTCCTCGTTCCCGGTGACGTGTGCCGGCGGCGAGTACTCGATCGTCCAGGGCCTGGACATCCCGGCGTTCGCGCAGGAGAAGATCGACGCGACGGTCGCCGAGCTCGTCGGCGAGCGTGACGCAGTGAAGGATCTCGGCCTGATCTAGGCGCAGGTTCCGCCGAGTGCCGCTCCGTGTCCACCTGGCGGACACGGAGCGCCACTCGGTCGGGCCCGCCGCGGGCTAGGCGCCCTCCGCCTCCACGAAGCCCTTGAGCTTGGCGGGCATCGAGTCGCACAGCTGCCCGCGCAGGATGCCGACGAGCGGGCCGCGGATGACGAGGCCGAGCGTGCGGCCGAAGTCCACGTACAGGTTGTAGGTGGCCTTCGTGCGGCCGCCGCCGAGGTCCTCGAACTCCCAGGAGCCCCGCACGGCCTTCAAGTCGCCGTGCTCCTGGTCCCACGACAGGCCGGTGGGCCCGGCGAAGGAGAAGCGCAGGTCGGACTTCAGGGTGCGGACCTTGCCGTCGACCTCGGTCTTGACGAACGTCTGCTCGCCACCGGGGCCGCGCTCGGTCACCAGGGCCTTCTTGATCTCCGGCTGCCAGCGCGGCGAGCCCTCGACGTCGGCCGCGATCGCGTAGACGCGATCGATCGGGGCGTCGATGTCGATGCTGGCGGATCCTTCGATGGCCATGGTGCTCCTGGGAGGTGGGGTACGACGGATGTGATGGGCATCATCACCGATCGCACTTGGACGGCGCGCGGCGTGGGCGCCAGGCTGGCGGCATGACCATCTCCACTGCCGTCACGCCCGTCACCGACCCCCGTTGATGGTCAGCACCTGAAGCCAGTGTTCGTGCAGAAGCTCGGCCGCCGGGCTGAGGGCGCCCGGTCCGGTGAGCA
>JAOPZJ010000352.1 GCA_025964155.1 Solirubrobacterales bacterium | reverse complement strand
GGTCCACGAGCACTTCGACGGCACGGTCCGCGAGCTCGCCTGGGGTGAGCTGCAGGACCTCGCCAACCGCGCCGCCAACGTGTTGCGCGACGCCGGAGTCGGCAAGGGCGATCGTGTCGCCGTCGTGCTTCCGGCGACACCCGAGACGGCGGCCGTGTTCTTCGGTGTCTGGAAGCTCGGAGCCGTCCTGCTGTCGATGTCGGTGCTGTACGGGGACGACGGCATCCGCCACCGGCTGACCGACTCTGAGGCCAAGGTCCTCGTGACCGACGCCGACAACGCCGGGCGCTTTGATCCGGAGCTGGTCGACACCATCATCGTGCTCGACGCGGAGCTGCTGGCAGGCGCATCCGCGGAGGCGGTCGTCGCCGACACCGCGGCTGACGACCCGGCGCAGCTCTACTACACCTCCGGTACGACCGGCGTCGCGAAGGGCGTCGTCCACGCGCACCGCTATCTGCTCGCTCACAACGAGTTCATCCACTCTCATGAGGTGCAGGACGGTGAGCGCTTCCACGGCATGGGCGAGTGGGCCTGGGCCGCCGGGATCGCCCCGCTGCTCGGCCCCTGGCGGCTGGGCGCGCTGCAGTGCGTCTACCAGCGAGATGGCGGCTTCGATCCGCACAAGCAACTGGATTTCCTGAGCCGCCACGAGGTGTCGAACGTCTTCACGACGCCGACGGCGATGCGCTCGATGATGTCGATCCCGGACGCAGGCGAGCGATACCCACAGCAGTTCCGCATCGTGTGCAGCGCCGGCGAGCCCCTGAACCCCGAAGCGATCCGCTGGTTCCGCGAGCAGTACGGGTTGACGGTGCTGGACTACTACGGGATGACCGAGAGCTACCCGATGGTCGCCAACTATCCGTTCATGGACGTCCGTGAGGGTTCGATGGGCAAGCCCTGCCCCGGTTGGGAGATGGCGATCCTCGACGAGGACGGGCAACCGGTCACCGAACCGGGGACACGCGGTGAGATCGCTTTGAAGGCGCGATCGAACCCGCACTATCCGCTTGGGTACTGGAACCGGCCGCAGGACACCGAGCGCGTCTTCGGCGGTGAGTGGTTTCGCACGGGGGACGCGGCGTCGGCGGACGAGGATGGCTACTACTGGTACGAGGGCCGCGCCGATGACCTCATCATCGCCGCGGGCTACCGGGTCGGGCCGTTCGAGGTCGAGTCCGCCTGCCTGGAGCACCCGGCGGTGGCCGAGGCGGCCGCGGTGGCCTCCCCGGACGAGCGTCGCGGCCATGTCGTCAAGGCGTTCGTCGTGCTGGCCGCCGGCCACGAGGGCAGTACGCAGCTGGAGGAGGACATCAAGGGGTTCGTCCGCGACCGCCTGAGCGCCTACGCCTACCCCCGCATCGTCGAGTTCGTCCCCGATCTCCCGAAGACCCTGACCGGCAAGATCCGGCGCATCGAGCTGCGCCGGCAGGAGGAGCAGCGCGTCAAGGGCGGCGGTTGACAACGCTCGGACATCCGGGCGTCGCCCGCGCGGCGCCCGGCGACCCGCGGAGCGCGCCGTGGCAAGATCCCGCGCGCATGGCGTCCGCGGACATCAGCCGGCGCGAGCTCCTGGCGCTCGCGCTCGGCGCCCTGACGCTGGCCGTCGCGATGTTCTGGCCGCTGGCGCTGCACACCGGCAGCCAGCTGCCCAAGGACCTGGGCGATCCGCTGGCACAGGCGTGGCAGCTGGCATGGGGCGGTCACGCGCTCGTGCATCAGCCCGGCTCGTTCTTCCAGTCCAACCAGTTCTGGCCGCTGCGCGACACGCTCGCCTTCTCCGATGCGCTCGTGGGCTACGCGCCGCTGGCGACGCTCGGCCACGGGCCGTCGGCGGCCGTGGCCCGCTACGACGTGCTCTTCCTCGTGGCCAGCGCGCTCGCGTTCGCCGGCGCGTATCTGCTGGCGCGCGAGCTCGGTGTGGGCGTCGCGGGCGCGCTCGTCGCCGGGGCCGCGTTCGCGTACGCCCCGTGGCGCCTGGAGCAGGGTGGCCACCTGCACATCCTCTCCAGCGGGGCGATCCCGCTGGCGTTGTTCCTCATGCTGCGCGGCTACCGCCGGGGCTCGTGGGCACTCATCGTCGGCGGCTGGGCGGCGATCGCCTGGCAGGTGTCGATCGGCTTCAGCCTCGGGCTGCCGCTGCTCGTGGTGCTCACCGGCGCCGCGGTCGCCGCGCTGCCGTGGTGGTGGCGCCGCGGGCGCCCGCGCCCGGACGGCCGTCGCCTGCGGGCCACGGCGGTAGGCCTTGCGCTCGTCGCGGTCACCGCCGTCGTGCTGAGCGCGCCCTACCTGCGCGTGCGCGAGGATCAGCCGCAGTTCCAGCGCTCGGCCCAGACGATTGCGGCCTACAGCGCGGGCCCGCGCATGTTCCTCGCCTCCTCCGCCCTGAACCCGCTGTGGGGCCGCGCCAGCGCGGGGATCCGGGACAGCCTGCCCGCCGTCCCGGAGCAGACGCTGTTCCCAGGGGCGCTCGTGCTCCTCCTGGCCGCCGCCGGCGTGGGCTGGTCCGCTGGCTGGCCGCGCCGGCTGCGGCTGGGCCTGCTGGCCGCCGCCGGCCTCTTCGCGGTGCTGTCACTCGGCTTCGAGACCGGCGGCGCCGGGCGTTTCCTGCCCTACCGACTGCTCTACGAGGTCATTCCCGGCTGGCCGGGGATCCGCGTGCCCGAGCGGATGAACACCTTCACCTCCCTGGCTCTGGCGATGCTGGCCGCCGGGGGCACGGCGCGGGTGCTGCGGGTGCTCGGTGACCGGTCCGCCGTGGTGCGCGCCGCCGTCACCGGCTTCGCCGTGGGCATCGTGCTCCTGGAGGGCGCCGGCTTCACCCCGGGCCGGTGGTACCCCCACCCGGTCGCGCCGGTCGCGCCGGCCGCGCAGGCCGGCCTGCGGGGGCCGCTGCTGCACCTGCCGGCCGCCCCGCAGGACAATCGCGAGTACCTCTTGTGGTCCACGGACGGCCTGCAGCCGATGGTCAACGGGCGCAGCAGCCTTCAGCCGCCCTTCACCGCTCGCCTGCTGTCGCAGCTGGGCGGCTTCCCGGACCGTGCCTCAGTCGCCCGCCTGCGCCGCCTCGGGGTGCAGACCGTGGTGCTCCACACCGACCGCACCGCCGGCACGCGCTGGGCGGCGTGGCAGCGACGTCCGACGCGAGCGCTCGGTGTCCGGCGCACCGTCGGCGGCGGTGTCGCCGTCTACCGCCTGCGCTGAGCGCCGCCCGGCCACGGTCAGCACGAGCGCACCGGTGGCGAGCGCGACGAGCACGAGCGTGGTCTGCCCGCGGTGGTCGACGAACCCCGTCGGCTCGGTCTTCGGCCCGCCGATCTGCTCCTCCCCGAACCACGGCGCCACGACCCCGGCCAGCACGCCCCACGCCGCGAGCGTCAGCCACGCCAGTCGCCGCTGGCCGGCCAGGCGCAGCGCCGGCGTGGCGACGACGGCGAGCACCATCGCCAGCCCGAAGGCGATGAGCACCGGTGCGATCGCCACCCACCCGTTGTCGAGGCCGAAGGCGCTGAGGAGCGTCGGCTGGAAGTTGGCCAGGTCGATGCGGTACGTCCACTGGTGCGTCCCGCCGGCACCCACCAGCGGGTAGGAGATCGTCGCGATGATCATCGTCGTCGCAGAAGCGGCCGCCAGCGCCAGCGTCGGGCCGGGGATCGCCCGCCAGGCCGAGGCCAGCCCGAGCGCCAGGAACGGCAGCATCGGGATGAGGAAGCGCGGTCCGGGCGAGCCGCCGCCCATCGGCAGCCAGTAGCCCGTGTCGTACAGGTAGAAGCCGGCGCAGACTGCCCCGACGACGAGCGCCTCGGCACGGTGGCCGCGGCGATACATGAGCACAGTGCCGATCACCGCGGCCAGCACGATCGGCGTCAACACGAAAAGGCCACGGGGTGAGATGAGGAGCTCCGCCGCCTGGCGCGCGCGCGGCATGCCGATGCCGAAGAAGCCATTGCCGTTGAGCCCGAGCGTCAGGTGGCCCGTCGTTCCCTGCTCGTTGACGGCGTCCTTGTAGGACAGCGTCGCGACGTTGCCGAACGCGATCACGTTGTACATCAGCAGCGGCACGATGCCGGCGAGCACCCCGGCGGCGTACGCGAGCGCCCTGCCGCCGGTCGCCCGCCAGCCGGCCGCGAGGGTCCCGGGGCGGAGCACGGCGTAGAGGCCGACGACCGCACCGGCGATCGCCAGCGGGTACTCGGTGGTGACGGCGAGCCCGGCCAGCAGCCCGCCCACGGCCAGCCGCCAGGGGCGGGGCGCGCCGCCCCTGCGCTCGTCCCAGACCACGAGGAAGGCACAGAACGCCAGGAGAGCGGCCAGCATGTGGCCGAAAAGCTCCACGGCGAAGGGCATGACCAACGTCCCCGTCCCGAGGCTGACGGCGGTCAGCGTCCCGAAGCCCGGTTCGAGCCGCTCGGCGCGGCGGCGCAGCAGGACGAGGAGCGCCAGCGCGGGCAGGACGCTGCCCACCAGGCCCAGCGCCCAGATCAGCGGCGCCTGCACCTCCAGCCGGCGCTTGATCGTCGCCGCTCGCCGACGGCTGTAGCCGTAAGCAGCGACCTTCAGCCCCCGGTAGGTCCACTGCGTGGTGCCGCCGCGGCGCGCGGTGTCAGCGGCCTCGCGCGCCAGCGTGAGGGCGCCGACCGCCTTCAGCGCGAGGTAGGGCGGCGTCAGCAGCAGCGGCAGGCCGGGCGCCTTGACCGAGTAGAAGTGCCCGCCGATGTAGGACTTGTCGCGCGTCTCCCAGTGGTAGTCGTCGATCCGGGTCGTTCCGTCGGCGAGAGCCTTGACGGAGGCGAAGTAGGACGTCTGCGCCCACCCGAGGGATTGCATGATGAGGATCCAGCCGACGCCCAGCAGCGCGATCGCGGCGATGCCGACACGGCGTGTGTCCCGCAGGTGGCGCGTCGGGCCGCTGCTCGGTCGGAGACGCATTGGCCAAAACATTAGGCGCTGGAGGGCCAGGATGTCGTGCCTATTCGGGTCACGCAAGCGGACCGTCGTCGACGGTGGCGTCAGACCCCGTCCGGGATGCGGGCGGCGCACGGCGCCGACGACAGGCCCCGCGACGGACGATTGATGGCCCGATGACGGGGGCGTGACGGGGAGCCGCCAGGCTCGGGCCATGTCCTCCACCAGCAGCACGTCAACCCCGGTCTCGCCCGAGGCGCTGGATGCCTTCCTCGGGCGCTTCGTCGGCGACTTCGGCGCCGCGCTTGCCGGCGCGAACGTCATCATCGGCGATCGTCTCGGCCTCTACCGCGCGCTGTGGGCCACGGGGCCGGCGACCGCCGCGGAGGTCGCCGCCGAGGCCGGCTGCGACGAGCGCCACGTGCGGGAGTGGCTGCTGGGGCAGGCCGCCGGCGACTATGTCGTCTACGACGACGCCACCGACCGCTTTTCGCTGACCCCGGAGCAGGCCGCGTGCCTGGCGGACGAGGGGAGCCCGACGTTCCTGCCGGGCGCCTTCCAGGTCGCCGCCTCCCTGTACAAGGACGAGGACCGGCTGGTCGACGCGGTCCGGACCGGCGCCGGCATGGCGTGGCACGAGCATCACCACGACCTCTTCGAGGGGACCGACCGGTTCTTCCGGCCCGGCTACACGGCCAACCTCGTGGACTCGTGGCTCCCCGCGCTGGAGGGCGTGGAGTCCAAGCTGCGCAGCGGCGCCACCGTCGCGGACGTCGGCTGCGGCCTGGGATCGTCGACGATCATCATGGCCCAGGCGTTCCCGAAGTCGAACTTCGTCGGCTTCGATTACCACGACGAGTCGATCGAGGGCGCGCGGAAGGCCGCCGAGAGCGCCGGCGTCGCCGACCGCGTCCGCTTCGAGGTCGCGTCGGCGCAGCAGTTCCCCGGTGAGGGCTACGACCTCGTCTGCATGTTCGACTGCCTGCACGACATGGGGGATCCCGTCGGGGCGGCGGCGCACGTCCGGCAGGCGATGGCCGAGGACGGCACGTGGCTCGTCGTCGAGCCCGCGGCCGCCGACAGCGTGCGCGAGAACCTCAACCCGGTGGGGCGCGTCTTCTACAACGCCTCGACGCTCGTCTGCACCCCGGCCTCCAAGGCACAGGAGGTGGGGCTCGCACTCGGCGCCCAGGCCGGGCCCGAGCGCCTGCGCCAGGTCATCACCGACGGGGGCTTCAGCCGCTTCCGGGTGGCAACCACCACGCCGTTCAACCTCGTCATCGAGGCGAAGCCCTAGCACCGGGAGATGAGGCTCGCAGCGCGGCCAGCCGCAGGTGCAGGCCCTGTCGTGCGGGCAGGTCGAGTTGGGCGTAGACCGCGTCGCGCAGCAGGCCGTGCCGGAAGCCCAGGTGCTCACCATCGAGGGTGAGCAGGCCGCTGTCGAGCGCCGCGCCCAGACCGGGCGCTGCATCGGTGGCCTGTGGGGCCGCGGCTCCGGCGCCGGCAGGCCGCCCGCCGTTCCCGCCGCCTCCGCAGGCCAGACGCACGGCGTCGGCCCACGACAGCTCCGGGCCGGCCACGGCAACGGCTTGCACGAGCGCCCGGGCGTCGTCGCCCAGCCCCGCGAAGGCCGCGCGGACGGTGTCGCGCAGGCCGTCGGGCAGCGAGCCTTGACCGCGCCGCAGGGCCCGGGCTGACTCCGTCGCCAGCAGCGCGTTGCCGTCGGCCGCCGCGACGAGGCGGGGCAGGTCCTCTGGCGCGGCGCCGAGCTCGTGGGCGAGCGCGGCGATCGCGCCGTCGGCCAGTCGTCCGAGCGGGACGTCCAACGCCAGCAGGCCGCGCAGGCGCAGGCGTTGCTCGACCGCGGCCAGGTCGTCCCGGATCGGCCGGTCGCGGCGCGTGAGCACGAACAGGACGGGCAGCACAGCAAGCCGGCGCGCCGCGTGCGACACGAGCCGGACGCTGCACGTGTCGGCGGCGTGCAGATCCTCGAGCACGAGCACCAGGGGTGACCGAGCCGCCGCCCAGCGCAGGCAGCGCACCACCGCTTCCATGAGCCGCGCGTCGTCGATGTCCGCCGGTGCCTCCCGCCCGCCGGGTGCCGGGTCCAGGGAGGGGACGAGCGACGCGACGTCGGTGGCCCAGGACGCGTGCCCTCCCAGGGGACTCAGCTCGAGGAGCAGCGTGTCCAGCAGCTCGGCCCACAGGCCGAAGGGTGGTGCGCTACCAAGATCGGGGCCGGCGCAGGCGGCCACGGTGGCGCCGTCGGCCCGTGCCCGCTCGGCCAGGGCGGCCACGAGCCGGGACTTGCCGATCCCCGCCTCGCCGGAGATCAGCGCGAGGGCGCCGGCGTCGTGGCGGCAGGTCTGCGACCACAGCGCGGTGAGCTGCGCCAGCTCGGCGTCGCGACCGACGAGGTTGGGCAGGTGCGCCGTGCGGACGAGGCTGCTGCGACGACACGGCGGCGGCGGCGCGGACGCCCGGCGATCGGCGCTGCGCAGGTCACGGGCGAGCCGGCGCGTCGTCGCGGACGGTGCCGCTTGCAACTCGCGCGCGAGGCGGTCACGCAGCCGCTCGTACGCCGTGAGGGCAGCACCGTGGTCACCGGCGTCGACGAGCTGCGCCATGAGCAGCCGCGTGGCCTCCTCCGACAGCGGGTCCAGGCCGACCGCCCGGCGCGCCCACCCGATGGCGGCGGCGTGGTCGCCGGCCGTCGCGGTGGCGTCGGCCAGCTGCCTCAGCGCCTGGCCCTGCCGTGTGCGGTGCGTGTCGCGGGCCTCCACCACCCAGCCCTCGTCCAGCCCCTCCAGCATGTCGCCGCGGCAGAGGGCCACCGCGTCCGCCGGTCGTCCGTCGTCGAGGGCGGCATCGAACGCGGCGATGTCCACCCACACCGCCGGCGGCCCCGCGAGAGCGATCCGGTCGCTCGTGCGCAGGAGGACCTCGTCGGCGACGGGGCCCAGCGCGCGACGCAGTGCCCACAGGGCATTGCGGAGCGACGCCCGCGCGCTGGAATCCAGGACGTCGGGCCAGAAGTCCGTCGCCACGTGGGTCCGGAAATGCGCGCCCGGGTGCAGCGCCAGGTAGCCGAGCAGCGCCCAGGCATGGCGGCTCGCCGGGGGCTCGATCCTCCGGTCGTCGTCGTGGGCCACCAGCTCGCCGAGCAGGGACACCCTGAGCATGTCGCCGCGCGTACCCAGGCCTCGATGGGCCACACCGCCGCCTGTGACGGTCGGCTGACGCCGGCGTGACGGGGGTCGCCTAGCCCAGCGTGCGGCTAAGCACCTCGAGGTGCGTGGGCTCGGCTTCGGCGAGGCGCTGACGGCCGGCCTCCGTGAGGCACGCGAAGACTCCGCGGCGGTCCTCCGAGCAGTGGCGGCGCTCGACGAGCCCCTCGTCCGTGAGGCGGCCGATGAGGCGCGACAGCGCACTCTGGCTCATGTGCACGTCGCTCACGAGCTTCTGCAGACGACAGCCGTCCATGGGGTTCTCGGCGAGGCACTGCAGCGCCTGGAACTCGGTGACGGAGACCTGGTGCTTGTGCTGGAGCTCGCGCTCGAGCGCCTCGGTGACCCGGGCATGGCGCGCCAGGAGCTCACGCCATTCACCGACGAGGGGTGACCCTGTTGTGCTCATCGTGGGCTACACGCTAGCGCACAGCCATATGCATGTGAAAACAATGTATGCCGTGACATTGCATGCGCATGCATGTATAGTCTCGCCGCATGACCTCTTCCCACATCACCGACGAGCGCTTCGACCGCCGGGCCTGGGCCCTGCTGCTGGTCGTCTGCGGCGCGGTCTTCCTCGACGGGCTCGACATCTCGATGGTGGGCGTCGCGCTCCCGTCCATCGACGCCGACCTGAACCTCTCGAACACGAGCCTGCAGTGGATCGTCTCGGGCTACGTGCTGGGCTACGGCGGCTTCCTGCTTCTCGGGGGGCGCACCGCTGACCTCCTGGGCCGGCGTCGCGTCTTCCTCGCGGCGCTGGTGCTCTTCGCGACGGCGTCCCTCCTGGGTGGTCTCGTGAGCGACGGCACGCTGCTCATCGCGACGCGGTTCCTCAAGGGGATCGCCGCCGCGTTCACCGCGCCCGCGGCGCTGTCGATCGTCACGACGACCTTCGGTGAGGGTCCGGCGCGGAACAAGGCGCTGGCCATCTACGCCGCGACCGGCGCGACCGGCTTCTCCAGCGGCCTCGTCTTCGGCGGAGTGCTCACCGAGCTCGGCTGGCGCTACACGTTCCTCGTCCCGGTTGTGCTCACCGCCGGGCTGATCGCCCTCGCGGTGCGGTACGTCCCCGACGGCGGGATCCCGGAGCGCGCGGGCCGGACGTTCGACCTGCCGGGCGCCGCGCTCATCACGACGTCGATGCTGCTCGCCGTCTTCACGATCGTCGAGGCGCCGCACGCCGGCTGGGGCTCGGTGCGGACGCTCGGCTCGCTCAGCGGGGCCATCGCCCTCATCGCGCTGTTCGTCATGGTCGAGCAGCGCAGCACTCATCCGCTGGTGCGGCTGAGCATCCTGCGCTCGGCGACGCTGCGCCGGGCAAACCTCACGGCGATGACGGTCTTCGGCGCCTGGATCGGCTTCCAGTTCGTCGGCACGCTGTACATGCAGCAGCTGCGCGGCTGGTCGGCGTTCGAGATGGCGGCGGCGTTCCTGCCGACCGGCCTGCTCGTGGCCTTCGGCTCCCCGCGGTCCGGCGCGCTCGTCAACCGCTTCGGCTCCGAACGGGTCATCGCGAGCGGCATGGTCGCCTTCGTGGGGGCCTACGCCCTCGCGCAAGGGATTGACGCCGAGTCCGCGTACGCGACGGGGATCCTCCCGACGATGCTGCTGGCCGGCATCGGCTTCACGCTGACGTTCGGGCCGCTGAACATGGCGGCGACGAAGGGCATCTCCGACGACGAGCAGGGCCTGGCCTCCGGGCTGTTGTTCACCTCGCTGCAGTTCGGCGGGGCCGTCGCCTTGGCGGTCGCGACGGCGGCGATGGACGCAGGGACCGCGGCGTCATCCGCCACCGCGGGCTCGGCCGCCGCGCAGCTCGACGGCTTCCACCCGGCGCTCGTCGTGTCGATCGTCGTCGCGGCGGCCGGGCTGCTCATCGCGGTCGCGGGCCTCGTGCCCGAGGCCCGCGGGTGGCTCGCGCGCTTCCGGACGGCGTGGCGCGCGGCCTACGCCAACGCGGGTGACCGGTCATGAGCCGGTCCAGCGTCACGCCATCGACCGCGGGCTCCGACGCCACCGCTGCTGCCGACCGCCGCGACCTGCGGGTCGCGGCGGGGGTGCAGGCGACCTGGGTGCGGGAGCGGTCGCGCGGCCGGAGTGCGCGAGCAGGCCGATCCGTACGGTCGTCGCTGTCGCGCACCTCTCGGCCGCTGTCGGCCCCTTCCCGGCGGCCGGGCGTCGACGTGCGCCCCGTCGGCTCCCGAGCCCTGTGCTAGACAACTGTCATCCGGGGTAATAGAACCCGCAATCGCCTGCTGCAGCCAGACCGACACGGAGGACCAATGCTTGCCACCACCGCTCCACTGCGCAGCGCCCTGACCCGGGCGTTGCCGGACCGTCCCTTCACCGTCGAGCTGTGGGACGGCAGCCGGGTACCGGCGACGGCGCCGGACGCCCCGACGTTCACGCTGCGGTCCCCGCAGGCGGTGGCCCACGTCGTGCGCAGCCCCGGAGAGCTCGGGATCGGGCGCGCGTACGTCGCAGGACTCATCGACGTCGACGACATGGACGCCGCGCTCGGCGTGGTCACCGGCTGGAGGCCGCCGGCCCTGGACCGTGGCGAGCGGGCGCGTCTGGCGCTGGCCGCCGTGCGCGCCGCCGGGCTCACGCGCCCGCCCCGCGTCCCGGAGATGGAGCTGCGCCAAGAGGGCGTCCTCCACAGCGTGCGCCGCGACAGGAGCGCGATCGCGTATCACTACAACGCGGGCAACGCCTTCTTCCAGCTCTTCCTGGACCCGTCGATGACCTACAGCTGCGCGATCTTCTCTCGAGGCGCGAGCACCCTCGAGGAGGCGCAGGAGACGAAGCTCGAGCTCGTGGCCACGAAGCTCGCCCTCACCGCGGGGGAGCGCGTCCTGGACGTCGGGTGTGGCTGGGGGGCCTTCGCGATCCACGCCGCACGCCACCACGGCGTGCAGGTCCTCGGCATCACGCTCAGCGAGGAACAGGCGACACTGGCCCGCGAGCGCGTGAAGGAGGCGGGGCTCCAGGACCAGGTGCAGATCCGGCTGGCGGATTACCGTGAGCTCGACGAGGAGCCCTTCGACGCGATCTCGAGCATCGGCATGGTCGAGCATGTCGGGGAAGCGCAGATCGACGTCTACGCCCGCCAGTTGCACCGCCTGCTGCGCCCCGGCGGCCGGCTGCTGAACCACGGCATCGCCCAGCTGCAGCGCGGCGAGTTCAACAAGCCTGGCCCGTTCTCCGAGCGCTACGTCTTCCCCGACGGCGAGACGCAGCCGCTCTCCCGGGTGGAGCTCGCACTGGAACGCGCGGGCTTCGTCACCGACCACGTGGAAGGCTTCGGGGCCGATTACGCCCAGACCCTGCGGCACTGGATCGAGCGGTACGAGGCGCGCTACGACGAGGCGGTGGCGCTGACCGGCGCCGAGCGAGCCCGGGTCTGGCGGATCTACCTGCGGGCTGCGCGCAACGGCTTCGAGAACGGCTATACGTCGATCTACCAGGTGCGGTGCAGCAAGCCCGACACGCATCCGCAGACCAACGGCAACTCGGCCGTGCGCGCCCCCGCGACGGCCGCCGCCGCCGGCTGACGCTTCCGCTCAGAAGTGACCGCGCACCGTGGCGGCGTTGATCGTGCGGTGATCTTCGGGCCCCGGCCGCAGGATCAGCACCTCACCGGGCGCCTTGCCGAGCAGCCACTGCAGGTCCTGCGGCGTCAGGCCCGACCTCGGATTTGCGTTGGCCGAGACGATGATGCGATCCACCGGATGCTCGTCCAGGACGCCGCGCAGCGCGTCGCGGTACGAGCGCCCGCGGCCGACCCGCGCGTCCACCCGCACGCCGGCCGCGATCGCCTTCTGCTCGATGGCCTCCAGCAGCGGCATCGCCCGCTGGCACTGTGCCGGCAGCGGGGCGTCGATCGGCAGGTAGCGCGGGACGGTGGCCAGGAACGTGGGCATGATCGTCGCGTCCTCGGCCCGGGCGAGGCGGACCGCGGCCTCCAGCGACCGGCGCGAGATCGACGTCCCCGTGAAGGGCAGCAGGATGCGGCGGCCGGTGTCGGACATCCCTGCCTCCTTGCGCGGGCGGCGGCCGTGCGGCGGCAGCAGCCACCCGCCGGCGACCCCGATGGCAAGGGTCGGGACGGCGATGGCCAGGGCGATGAGCAGATTGCTCATGGGGTCCTCTCGTGACGGGTTGAACGGTCGGCGACGATCCGCACGTCGACGCCGGGTAGCGCCTGCATGAGCCGCTGGGGGAGGGGGGCGCGCAGGCGCGCCAGGCCACGCGCGGGGCGCTGGCGGCCGACAAGGATGTACGTCGTGCCCCGGGCGCGCGCGACCTCGGTGATCGTGGCGGCCACGTCGTCGCCGGGCTCGACGAGGAAGGTCGCCCCGAGGAGGGACGCGAGCTGGCGCAGCGCCACGACCTGGCGTGCCCGCTCGCTGTCGACCCGCTCACCCACGCTGCCCGGCGGCGCGACCCAGAGGATGTCCAGGTCCGCACCCAGGCGCTGCGAGGACCGCCACGCCCGGCGGATGAGACGCTGGGACCCGGGGTAGGGCTCGACGCAGGCCAGCAGCCGCTCCCCGATCGCCTGAGGGGTGTCGGCGGCCACCGTCTCCTCGCGCGTGCCGACCACCTCGGTGACGAGGCGCTTGGCCTCAACCTCCTCGGCGACCTGGCGCAGCGCGACCTCGCGCAGCGCCGACAGGTTCTCGATGCGGAAGAAGCCGTTGAGCGACGCCTCGATGCGCGAGGGTGGATAGATCTTGCCCTCGCGCAGACGGGCCAGCAGCGCCGCGGGGCTGAGGTCGATGAGGACGACCTCGTCGGCCTGTCCGAGGACGGCGTCGGGGAACGTCTCGCGCACGCGCACGCCCGAGAGCTCGGCGACCTGGTCGTTGAGCGACTCCAGGTGCTGCACGTTCACCGTCGACAGCACGTCGATTCCGGCGTCCAGCAGCGTCGTGATGTCCTCGTAGCGCTTGTGGTGCGCGCTGCCCGGCGCGTTCGTGTGCGCGAGCTCGTCCACGAGGCACAGCCCCGGGGCACGCTCCAGCACCGCGTCCGTGTCCATCTCCTCCAGGGCGATGCCACGGTGCACGACGCTCCGGCGGGGCACGACCGGCAGGCCCATGGCCATCGCGGCGGTCTCCGCGCGCCCGTGGGTCTCGAGCACCCCGATCACGACGTCGCGTCCCCCGTCCACCGCCGCGTGGCCCTCCTGGAGCATGCGAAAGGTCTTGCCGACCCCGGGCGCCATGCCGAGGAAGATCGTGCATTGGCCACGGCCGGTGGGCGGGGCCTCGCTCACGTCACGCCCCGAGCACGTTGTGCACGATCAGGTCGAGGAGCTTGATTCCGACGAACGGCACGATCAGGCCGCCGAGGCCGTAGATGAGCAGGTTGCGCCGGAGCAGGGCCGAGGCGCCGACAGGCTTGTACTGGACGCCGCGCAGGGCGAGCGGGACAAGCAACGGGATGATCAGTGCGTTGAACACGATCGCTGAGATGATCGCCGACTGCGGGGTGCCCAGGTGCATGACGTTCAGCTGGTCCAACGGCCCACGTCCACCGGCTGACGTCGCATACGTGAGCGCGAAGATCGCCGGCAGGATCGCGAAGTACTTCGCCACGTCGGTGGCGATCGAGAACGTCGTCAGCGCGCCGCGGGTGATGAGCAGCTGCTTGCCCACCTCGACGATCTCGATGAGCTTCGTCGGGTTGGAGTCCAGGTCAACCATGTTGCCCGCCTCACGGGCCGCCTGGGTGCCGGTGTTCATCGCGACGCCGACGTCGGCCTGGGCGAGCGCCGGGGCGTCGTTCGTGCCGTCGCCGGTCATCGCCACCAGGCGGCCCTCGGCCTGCTCGTGGCGGATGAGCTCCATCTTGCGCTCCGGCGTGGCCTCGGCGAGGAAGTCGTCGACGCCGGCCTCCTTGGCGATCATCGCGGCGGTCAGCCGGTTGTCGCCGGTGACCATGACCGTCCGGATGCCCATGGCCCGCAGGCGGTCAAAGCGCGCGGCCATGCCCTCCTTGACCGTATCCTTGAGGTAGATGACGCCGAGCACGCGCCCGTCCCGGGCGACCGTCAGCGGCGTGCCGCCCTCGCCGGCGACGCGCGCCACCTGCGCGTCGAGCTCGGGCGGCGTCTGACCGCCGTCGGCGCGCACCCAGGCGGCGATCGAGTCCGCCGCGCCCTTGCGCAGCTGCGTGCCGTCCATGTCGACGCCGGACATCCGCGTCTGCGCGGTGAACGGGACGAAGACGGGGGTATCGGACCCGCCGACCAGCTCCCGCTCGCGGAGCCCGTACTGCTTGGCGAGCACGACGATCGAGCGGCCTTCGGGGGTCTCGTCGGCCAGCGACGAGAACTGCGCCGCCTCGGCGAGCTCGACCTCGCTCACTCCGGGCATGGGGATGAACTCCGAGGCCTGGCGGTTGCCCAGCGTGATCGTGCCGGTCTTGTCCAGCAGCAGCACGTCCACGTCCCCCGAGGCCTCGACCGCGCGGCCCGAGAGGGCCAGCACGTTACGGCGCACGAGACGATCCATGCCGGCGATGCCGATCGCGCTGAGCAGCGCGCCGATGGTGGTGGGGATGAGGGCGACGAGCAGGGCGACGAGCGTCGTGGTGGAGATCGTCGTGTGCGCAAAGGCGGCGAACGGCTGCAGCGTCACGACGACGAGCAGGAAGATCAGCGTGAGGCTGGCCAGCAGGATGTTCAGGGCGACCTCGTTCGGCGTCTTGCGCCGCTCGGCCCCCTCGACGAGATTGATCATCCGGTCCAGGAAGGACTGTCCCGGCTCCTGCGTGATCTCGACGACGATGCGGTCGCTGAGGACGCGTGTGCCGCCGGTGACGGCGCTGCGGTCACCACCGGACTCACGGATGACGGGTGCGGACTCGCCGGTGATCGCGGACTCGTCGACGGATGCGATGCCCTCGACGACGGTGCCGTCCCCGGGGATGCCCTCGCCGGCGACCACGACGACGCGGTCGCCGCGGTGCAGCTCGTGGGCCGCACGGGTAGTGCCGTCCTCCATGGTGGCGACCGAATCGGTCCGCATGGCGCGCAGCGCGTCGGCCTGGGCGCGTCCGCGGCCCTCGGCCAGCGCCTCGGCGAGGTTGGCGAAGACGACGGTCAGCCACAGCCAGATCGCGATCGTCGCGGTGAAGGCCGTCGACTCGTTGCCCCCACCGAAGGCCTTGCCGGCGAACACCTGGTAGATCAGGGCGATCGCGGTGAGGACCGCGCCGATCTCGACGACGAACATCACCGGGTTGCGGACCTGGTGCCGTGGGTGCAGCTTGCGCAGGGACCCGAGCAGCGCAGGGCGCAGCAGGTCGAGGGTGAACAGCGACTGGGACTCGCGGGGTGTCATCAGGCGGCCTTCTGGTTTGAGAGGGCGAGGTTCAGCTCGGGGACGTTCACGCCGCGCTCACCGAACACGCCGACGAAGCGGCCGTGGGTGTGGTCGCTGACGAGGGCCATGACCTTGCTCAGGTCAAGCCCACGGGCGGCGGCCACGCGACGCGCCTGGATGGTGGCGTTGGCGATGGAGATGTCGGGATCCACGCCGGAGGCCGACGTGGTGACGGCGTCCACGGGAATCGTGGAGGCCTTCAGGCCAGGGTTGCTCTTGGCGTTCAGCGCGAGGTAGGCCGCGATCTCGTCCTTGTAGAACTGCCGGGCGGTGTCCGAGTTAGGCCCCCGGTTGGAGAAGAACGAGGTGTCGGTCGCGTACCCCGTCGCGGACGGGCGCGGCTGGAAGAAGGCCGGGTCCGGCGCCGTGATCGGATTGCCGTCCGCGTCCTTCCTCCCGGTATCGATCGTGGGGGCGACGCCGAGCAGCTTGGAGCCGACGACCTTCCCGTCCTGCTTGATGAAGGAGCCGTTGGCTTTGCCGGGCATGACGACCTGGGCGACGCCGGTGACCGCCAGCGGGTAGGCGAGGCCGAGAACGAGGGTCAGGACGACCATCGCGCGGATCGCGGTGAGGACTTCCTTGGGCAGAGGCATTCCGGGTCGGCTCGCTGACTAGAAGAGGTGGGTGGTGAGCCCCTGCACGACCGGGCCGAGCAGGAGGGCGGGGAAGAACGTCAGGGCGCCGATGAGGACGACGACACCGATGAGCAGGCCGCCGAACGTGCCGGTGTCGGTCCGCAGCGTGCCGGCGCCCGCAGGGGCGACCCGCTTGCCGGTCAGGGAGCCCGCGATCGCCAGCACGATGATGATCGGCAGGAAGCGCCCGCCCAGCATCACCAGCCCGCCGACGATGTCGGCGAAGGTGACGCCGTTCGAGTCGAGATTTCCGGCGTTCGGCTGCAGGAAGCCCGTGTAGCCGGCGAAGGCCGAGCCGTTGTTGTTGGCCTGCGACATGTACGCGTAGAGCGTCTCGCTGAAGCCCTGCGGTCCGGTGGCGTAGATCGATGGCGCGCCGTACTTCGTGGCGAGCGCCACCCCGGAGCCCAGCAGGACGAGCAACGGTGTGGCCAGGACGCCGAGGGAGACGAGCTTGATCTCGCGCGCCTCGATCTTCTTCCCGAGGAACTCCGGCGTGCGCCCCACCATCAGGCCGCCGATGAAGACCGCGAGCAGGACGTACATGAGCATCGTGTAGAGCCCGGTGCCGACGCCGCCGAAAACGGACTCGCCGTAGGCCATGTTGGCCATCGGGACGAGGCCGCCGATGCCGGTCAGCGATTCGAACGCGGAGTTCACCGCGCCGCACGAGGTGACGGTCGTCACCGCCGTGAAGAGCGAGGACATCGTGGTGCCGTTGCGCAGCTCTTTGCCCTCAAGGTTGCCGCCGACGAGGCCGGCGAGCTGCTGGGCCGGGGTGCCGTGGCGCTCGGCGGCGAAGACCACCGCGACGCTTATGACGAACAGCAGGCTCATTGCGCCGAAGATCGCCCAGCCCTGGCGGCGATTGCCGACCATGCGCCCGTAGGTCGCTGTCAGCGAGGCTGGGATCACCAGAATGAGGAACAGCTCGATGAGGTTCGAGAAGGCCGTGGGGTTCTCGAACGGGTGGGCGGAGTTGACGTTGAAGAAGCCGCCGCCGTTGGTGCCGAGCTCCTTGATCGCCTCCTGCGAGGCGACGGGCCCGCGGGCGACGCCGTGGGCGGTGGCACCGAGCGTCTGCAGGACCCCCTGGCCCACCAGCAGCAGCGCGGCGATGAACGCGATGGGCAGCAGGACGTGGGTGATCGCCCGCGTGAGGTCCTGCCAGAAGTTGCCGATGGTCCCGGCGTTCGGGTCGGTCGGCGTGTCCTGGCGCGTGTCCTGACGCCGGTTGGCGACGGCGCGCACGAGGGCGACGGCCACGGCGATGCCGACGGCGGCAGAGACGAAGTTCTGCACCGTCAGGCCGACCGCCTGGCTGACGTACGTCATCGTCGTCTCGCCGCCGTAGAACTGCCAGTTCGTGTTCGTGACGAACGACGAGACCGTGTTGAAGGTCACGTCCCATGGGGCGGAGTGGAAGTCCCCTGAGTTCAGCGGGTGCAGCGTCTGCGTCCTCAGGATCACGAACAGCAGCAGCCAGCCGGCCGCCGAGAAGAGCAGGACGGCACGCGCATAGGCCTTCCAGTCCTGCTGACGAGTCGGGTCGACCCCGAGCACGCGGTAGGCGCCGCGCTCCAGGCGTCCGGAGACGGGGTCCAGCAACGTGTGCTCGCCACGGAAGACGCGCGCCATGTGCCCGCCCAGCAGCGGGACGACGGCGACGATGAGCGCGCAGAAGCAGGCGATCTGGAGGATGCCCTGGGCCATCTAGAAGTTCTCGCCGCGCAGCAGCGCGTAGATCAGGTAGAGGGCGACGAGGGCAGCGACGGTGACCCCGAGCACGTTGGCGAAGCTCATACGCGGTCCAGTCCTTCGACGATGAGGGCCAGCGCCGCGAAGCACACGACGGCGATGACGATGGCGACGAGGTCCATGCGCGCATGCTGGCGGTCCTCTCGTGAAGGCCGTGTGGGCGGAGCGCCGCCGCGTATGCAGATCGTGTGAAGACGGTCCCGGAATGGGCCGGACTGCGGCATTAGGGGCGCGCCGACCCCTAGGACACCGCGCCGACCCCTGGGGGGAAGCGTTGTCAGCCGCTGAAGCGGTACCCGACGCCCGGGTCCGTGCGGATGAGGCGGGGCGGCTCGCCGGGGCGCTCGATCTTGCGCCGTAGGTTGGCGACGTGCGTGCGCAGCACCGCCGTGTCGTCGGCGTAGCCGGGTCCCCAGACCTCGATGAGCAGCGCGCGGTGTGTCATGAGCCGCCCGCGGTTGCGGGCCAGCGTCCGCAGGAGATCGAACTCGATCGGCGTCAGGTGAACCGGCTCGCCGTCCCGCACGACCACGCGCGCCGCCAGGTCGATGCGCAGGCCGTCGGCCTCGATGGCCGGCTCGTCCGGCCCCGGGCCGGTCCGGCGCAGCGCGGCCTCGATCCGCGCCACGAGCTCCTTCGGCCCGAACGGTTTGGTCACGTAGTCGTCGGCGCCGCTCTGGAGCGCCTCCACCTTGGCCTCTTCGTCGTCAACGGCGCTGAGGACGATGATCGGCATCTGGCTCCACTCGCGCAGTCGTCGGCAGAGCTCCACGCCGGTCCCGTCGGGCAGCACGAGGTCGATGATCGCCGCGTCCGGCGGGCGCACCGCCGCGCGGTCCAGCGCCTCCTCCATCGTCGCGGCCTCGACGACCTCGTGCCCGGCGTCGCGCAGGATGACCTTCAACGCCCGCAGGATCTGGGGCTCGTCGTCACAGACGAGGATGCGCCGAGCCTCGCTCATGCGCCAGCGTGCTCCAACGGGAACTCGACGACGAAGCTCGACCCCTGGCCGGGCAGCGACTCCACCGCGATCCGGCCGCCGTTGGCCTCGACGAAACCGCGCACGATCGCCAGGCCGAGGCCGGCGCCCGCGCCGGCCGCGCCGTCTCCTCTCCAGAACGGCTCGAAGACGCGCTCCTGCTCGGCCGCGGGGATCCCTGGTCCTTGGTCGACGATGCGGACCACCAGGCGGGTGCCGACCGCCCGGGCCCGCACCGACACGGGCGGGGGCGGCTGGGCGGCAGCCCCATGTTGGTGCGCGTTGGCGATGAGGTTCGTGAACGCGCGCTCCAGTTGCGCGGCGTCGGCGCGCAGCAGCGGCAGGTCGGGGTCGATGACGAAGCGCACGTCCGCACCGCTCTGCTCGGCGGCGGCGTGGAGCACCTCATCCAGCGCACACCAGTCCGGCCGCGGCTGCGCGGTGCCGGCCTCCAGGCGGGACAGGTCCAGGAGGTTGTCGACGACGCGGGCCAGGCGCTGAGCCTCTTCCACGACCCCGGCGGCCAGCGCCTCGCGGTCCTCGGCCTCGATCGTCGGCGAGCCCAGCGCCGTCCCCGCGGTGAGGATCGAGGTCAGGGGACTGCGGAGATCGTGCGACACCGCGCGGAGGATCGCGGTCTTGACGACGTCGCTGCGGCGCAGCGCCTGCGTCTCGACGACCTCGGCCTGCAGGGCGTCACGCTCGAGCGCGGCGGCCAGTAGCGCCTCCAGCGCCGGCAGCACGTGCGCCACGAGGCGGGTGTGCAGGTGCGGATCAAGACCGGCGGGCAGCAGCAGCGTCGCGACCGTCGTGCGGCCGGAGCGCAGCGGGAACGCCTCGCGCCGCGCGTCGCCGGCCACCGCGCCGCGCTCCAGCGCGGCCG
>JAOPZJ010000350.1 GCA_025964155.1 Solirubrobacterales bacterium | reverse complement strand
GCAAGCCCGGCGCCGCCCTGGCGGCCCTGCTGCGGGCGCACGAGCTGCAGCCCCGGCGCGCCGCGCACCTGCGCAACGCGGCGACGATGGCCACGAGCATCGGGCTGCCGAACGAGGCGCTCGCACTGCTCGACGGCGCCGCGCGCCTCGAGGACCAGCCGCTGGCGGGCATGGGCATCGGCCAGAACGCCGCGGCCCTGGCGATCCGCGGCCAGATCCTTGGGACGATGGGTCGCTGGGCCGAGGCCGAGTCCGCGCTGCAGGCCGCGGTCACGGCCGAGCCGCTTCTGACGGAGGCCACCGCCGGCCTGGCCGCCGCGACCACCTGCCGCCAGGGTCCGGCGGCCGGGGTCAAGATCCAGCGTGTGAGCCGCAAGCGGCGCACGCCCGTGCCGCCGCTGGACGGGTCGCGCGGCCTTCAGAGCCCGCTGCGCAAGGCGGTCCTGCCCGGCTTCCCGAAGCAGGCCGCCGCGATGCGGGAGGTCTTCCGAGCCGAGAACGACACGCTCGGCGCCGAGGTCCAGGCCACGGCCGACCGCCACATGGCGCTGGACGTCAAGCTGCAGGCGCTGGATGCGACGAGCACGCCGGCCGAGCAGCGCCGGCGCCGGGCGATCTTCAGCCGGATCCACACCGCCCACACGGACGCCGACCTCACCGCGATGCAGCAGCGCGTCGACCAGCTGTCGAACCTCGCCTTGAAGACGACCTACGACTTCTGGGGCAACGCCGACCAGCCCTACCGCTACGACGACTTCACCAAGGTGGCGGAAGCCGACTGCGATGCCTCGCCCGAATACCGCTGCTTCGAGCGGCGCATGCGGGAACAGTGCCGGCCCGCGCTGCGGATCGCCCATCAGACCTGGCTTGACCAGACGATGGACACCTGGCGGGCGGCCGACGCCCTGCACCGCGCGTTCTCCAAGCGGGTGAGCGGCTACGCGGCCAACCTCTCCGATCCCGACGCCTTCGCGCTCGCGCTGCTGGCGATCAAGGAGGACGAGCAGGCGCTCTACGGCGCCATCCACGGCCTCGCGGTCGCCTGGACGGCCGAGGTGGACATCCACCAGGACTACTGCGTCACGCCGGACGAGCCCGACGCCCTGCCCTCGCCCGAGCAGGGCGGTGAGGAGGCCTCCGGCGACTCGTGCAGCCCCGCGCTGAACGCCATGCGCGGCGTCTTCGAGCTCGGGCCCGCGAAGCTGAAGATCGCGTGCGAGAAGGTCTCGCTCTCGGGCAAGTGGGAGGCCGCGCCGTGGCTGCAGGCCTTCGCCGAAATCAGCTACTCCGCGAAGACCGGCAAGGTGACGATCTTCGCCGGCTCCAAGGGGGAGGTCGACTCGCTGAAGGTCGTCAAGGGCGCGTTCAAGTCCGGGATCTACATCACCGCCGGCAACAAGGGCATCGAGGACGTCGGCTGGCGTGTGGGCCCCAGCGCCACGGTCGGCAAGGGACCCGTCGAGTTCGAGGTCTTCAAGGACGAGATCGACATGAGCTTCGTCGGCGCCCTGGACGCGACGTTCGGGCGATAGGCACGCGGCGCCGCGCTCCCGTCTTCGGGAGCGCGGCGCCGTCGCGGTCCTATTTGACGTAACCGGATTCCTTCAGATAGGCCGCGGCGACCGCCTCGGGCTTCTGCTTGTCGAGATCCACGCGGGAGTTGAGCTCCTGCACGACCTCGGTCGTCAGCCCCTCCTGGACCTGGTCGACGACCTTCGTGAAGTCCGGTCCGGCGGCTTGCAGGGCCGGGTCACGGACAAGCAGCGAGACGTTGTACGGCGGCAGGAACTGCTTGTCGTCCTTAAGCAGCACGAGCTTGTCCGCGGCGATCTGCCCGTCGGTCGTGAAGACGACAGAGACGTCGGCCTGGCCGTTCGTGAGGACCTCGTGGCGCTTGGCCAGGTCGACCGGCAGGAACTTCTTGAACTTCTGGCCGTACGTCTGCTCGACGCCGAGCTTGCAGTCCAAGCGCGAGCGGCACTCGGGCGAGCCCGACAGCGTGAGCTCCGCGAACTTCGGGGCCAGCTCGGACAGCGTCTTGGGGCTGCCGGCCTTCTTCCAGCTCGCCTGGGACATCGCAAAGCCGTTGGAATCCGTGAACGGGGTCAGCGGCAGCGCCGTGATCTTCTGCTTGGCGAACTCGGCCTTGGCCTTGGCGTACGCGGCGGCGGGGTCCTTGGGCACGTCGGCGCTCTGCACCTTGAAGAAGTTCGTCAACGCGGTCCCGACGTACTCGGGGTAGGCGTCGATCTGTCCGCCCTTGAGGGCCTTGTAGGCGATCTGCTCGGAGCCGAGGTTCAGCTGCTTCTTGACCTTGTAGCCGGCGGCCTGCAGGGCCTGGGCGTAGATCTCACCGAGGATGAACTCCTCGGTGAAGTTCTTGGAGCCGATCGTCAGCTGCGGCTTGGCCGCGTTGTCGGGGTTGCTCACGATGGCCTTGCTCGCCGGCGGGGCGGCCGTCGACGTGGACGCCACCGCCGTGGCCGTCTTGTTGCCGGAGTCGTCCGAGCCGCACGCGGTCAGGGTCCCGACGACGGCGATGGTGCTCAGGATGGAGAGGATGCTGCGATGCCGCATGGATGTGCCTCGTGTTCGGTCGTGGGTCAAGGGGGTCAAGTGGGGGTGTCCGCGACCTGGGCGAGACGCGGACTGGTGCGCAGGCGCTCACGCAGCCCGCGGCGTTGAGGACGGAGCGCGGCCGGGGTGACGGCCCGCTGCAGGGCGGCGAAGAGGATCTCGGCGGTGACGGCGAGCGCGGCGACGAGGATCGCCGTGCCGATGCGGCCGGCTTCCCCGTAGACGCTGGCGTTGATGATCGGGTCGCCGAGCGTCACGACCCCCGCGAAGGGCCCGAGGGTGGCGGTCGCGATGACGTTCACGACCGACGTGCGGATTCCCCCGAACACGAGCGGTAGCGCGAGCGGCAGCTCGACCTTGCCGACGGTCTGCAGCCCGGAGAGGCCCATGCCCCGCGCTGCGTCGACGACGTCCCCGTCCACCTGCCGCACTCCGACGTACGTGTTCGTGAAGATCGGCGGGATCGCCAGGAGGGCCATGGCAAAGACGAGGTTGACCAGCGAGAGCCCGAGGTAGCTGCTGAAGAACAGGACGATCGCGATGGCGGGGACCGAGCGCCCGACGTTGGAGATGCTCGAGGCCAGGAAGTCGCCGCGCCTCGTGTGGCCCAGGTAGAGCCCCAGCGGCACCGCGACGAGGACGGCGAACAGCATCGACAGGCCGACGACCTCGAGATGCTTGCCCAGCAGCGGCCACATCGTCGAGCCGCCGACCTGCACGCCTCCGGCGACCGACTCACGCTGGTGGACGAGGAAGTCCAGTCCGTCGGAGAACTGGCCGAACACGGACGCGAGGACGATCGCGGGCGTCATCCGGCGGCCCTCCGCCACGGCAGCGCGGCGCGTTGGGCGCCGAGGATGAGCAGGTCAAGAGCGGCGGCGAGCAGGATGCAGAGCACGCTCGCGGTGACGATGTTCGACTTGAAGACGATGTCGGTGATGATCTGCTGGCCAAGCCCGCCGGCGCCCGCGATGAACGCCAGGGCCGCCAGCCCGACGGTCGTCGTGGTCGCGACGCGGACGCCCGCGACGATCTCCGGGATCGCCAGCGGCAGCTCCACCTGCCACAGCCGCTGGTGGTCGGTCATGCCCATGCCGGTCGCCGCGTCCTTGGCCGCCTCCGGCACGTTGTCCAGCCCGGCCATGATGTTGCGGAAGATGACGAGCAGGTTGTAGGAGGTCAGCGCGATGACGCCGGTGACGAAGCCGAAGCCCGTGATCGGCAGGAGGATCGCGAACAGCGCGAGGCTCGGGATCGTGTACATGACGCCGGTGACCCCGGTGACCGGGCCGATCAACCAGCGGCGCCGGCGGGCGAGCAGCGCGAGGGCAAAAGCGATGACGAAGCCCGCCAGGACGCTGACGACCGTGAGCTCCACGTGGCGCAGCAACGGGCTCATGTAGTCGCCGATGTGATCGCGGATCCAGTCCGGGCAGAAGCCGTTCTGGGCCACGCACGAGGGGTCTTGGGCCGTGCGATCCCGGATGTGGACCTGGGCGAGCGGCAGCATCGTCAGGCCAGGCGCTCGGCCGGGGTCGGGGCTTCGTCGATCTGGCCGGAGGCCTGATGCGCGAGGAACTCGGAGATGATCTCCACCGAGAGCACACCCGCCACGCGACCGCCGTGGTCGGTGACGACGCCGTACATGACCTGTCCCTGCAGCAGGTCGGCCAGCGCGTCGCGCAGGATGTCGTCCAGCTCGACCATCGTCACCCGGCCCTCGTGGTACTCGACGCGGTCACCGGTCAGGTCGGTCGGCTGCAGCCAGGACACCGGGCGCCTCTCGCCGTCGACGAGCAGCACGTGCTGGATTGGCGAGGCCGCGGCGAGCCGGCGGGCCTCGGCGGCGGAGTCCCCGACACGGACGATGGGGACATCCCACAGGTCGATGTCGCGGACGCGCTGCAGCGCCAGGCGCTTGAGGGCTCGGTCGGCGCCGACGAAGTCCTCGACGAACGCGTCGGCCGGTGCCATGAGGAGCTCCGCGGGCGGCGCGTACTGTGCCAGCACACCGCCCTTGCGCATGACGGCGATGCGGTCGCCCATCTTGATCGCCTCGTCGATGTCGTGGGTGACGAAGACGACGGTCTTGCGGATCTCGCCCTGCAGGCGCAGGAACTCGTTCTGGAGGCGCTCGCGGTTGATCGGGTCGATCGCGCCGAAGGGCTCGTCCATGAGCAGCAGCGGCGGGTCGCCGGCCAGCGCGCGGGCGACGCCGACGCGCTGACGCTGACCGCCGGAGAGCTGGGCGGGGTAACGGGCCGCCATCGCGGACTCCAGGCCGATGAGCTCCATGAGCTCCTCCACGCGGGCAGCCACGCGCCGCTTCTCCCAGCCCAGGAGCTTGGGCACGGTGGCGATGTTCTCCGCGACGGTCTGGTGCGGGAAGAGCCCGATCTGCTGGATCGCGTAGCCGATCTCGCGGCGCAGCTCGCTCGGCTTGCGGTCGATGATCGAGCGCCCGTCGACGAGGATGTCCCCGGATGTCGGCTCGATCATCCGGTTGACGAGGCGCATCGCCGTCGTCTTGCCGCAGCCCGACGGGCCGACGAGGACGCAGATCTCGCCGGCGGCCACCTCGAGGCTCAGATCGGTGATCGCGGGGGCGTCCGAGCCCGGGTAGCGCTTGCTGATGTGGCGCAACTCGAGCGTCGCCGCCTGACGGTTCGCGGATGGCCCCTCGGGGTGGGCGGTGTCGGCAGATGTCACGAGCAAGGCTCCGGAGCAGGAGTGACGCCCGCAGGACGCCAGAACGACAGCCTATACCCGCCGCGGGGCGGAATATGCGTCCTTGCAGCGGGATGACCCGCGACGGCGTGTCGTTCGACGCAGTCTTACGGCCCGGCGGCGGTTGCCCGCGGCGTGCGTCTACCGCGGTCAGGGCAACGGTAGACGCACGCCCCGCGTGAGCACGGCGCACCGGTCTTCAGCGTCATCCACGCCCGACCACCGCCGTGACGTGCTGCCTCACGCGGTGACGGCTGGTTTCGCCTAGACCCCGGCGGCCCGGCGCGCGGACGCGTGTGCCGCATCTTCCAGCGCGTCGTCCAAAGGCTCCAGCGGCGTGTCGAGCGCCAGCGCCCGCCGCGTGAGCCAATCGGCCAGCCACGCGTTCTTGGGTAGCAGGGGGCCGTGGATATAGGTCCCGATCACGGTGCCGCGCACGGCCCCTTCCGCGCCGCTGGCACCGGTGTTCCCGAAGCCCTTCAGCACGCGCCCGAGCGGCTGCTGACCGGGCGCCAGGTGCGTGTGCCCGCCGTGGTTCTCAAAGCCGGCGACCACGCGCGCACCTGTGGCGTCAAGGTCGACCTCGATCGCCACGTTGCCGATCAGCCGCGCTGAGTCGTCGCGGACCGTCTTGAGGTCCAGCAGGCCGACACCGGGGAGGACGTCGTCGCCGACCTCGTAGGAGTGGCCGAGGAGCTGATAGCCGCCGCAGACGCCGAGGATGACCGCGCCACGGGCCGCCGCGGCGTGCAGGGCCTCGCGCTTGGTGTCCACGAGGTCCTGGGCGCAGAGCGCCTGATCGCGGTCCTGGCCGCCGCCCATGTAGAAGAGGTCGTGCGCGTCGGGGTCGATCGCCTCACCGAGCCCGGCCCCGGTGAGCTGGAAGCCGATGCCCCGCCAGGCGCAGCGCTGCTGCAGCAGGAGCAGGTTGCCGCGGTCGGCGTAGATGTTCATGAGGTCCGGGTACAGCGCGCAGACGCGCAGCGTGTGGACGGGCGGTTCAGGCAGCCGTCCAGGTTCAGGCACGGAGCATCACCACCGAGGAGCCGACGTACTCGTCGGTCGCGGGAATGGCGCGGACCGGCAGCGCGGTGAAGCCCAGCACGACGCCCTCCTGCGCAACCTGGGCGGCGGTCACGCGGTCCAGGTGGATGACGTCCCCATCGACGGTGCGCTTCCCGGTCCGATCGACGGTCTCGCGGATGCGCTCGATGCTCACGGTCAGCGCGTGCTCGCGCACGGCGACCGGGCGCGAGGAATAGAGGATCCCGTCGATTTCGCGCATGTCCGGCAGCGGCGGCTCGGTGTGCTCCTCGTCGAAGGCCTCCAGTGCGTCGGCGAGCGCCGCGGCGACGATCCCGCCCGGCAGCAGGTGCGCGCCGGCGGCGCGGAGGAACTGCGCGCGGGCCTCCGGGCCGCCGAGCAGCTGGAGCGTCTGCATCGGGACGATGATCGTCGCGTAGCGCGCCGGCCCGGCGTCGAAGCTCCGGGCGTCCGCGGCGATCGTCGGGATCCGCAGATCCAGCCGTGCGGCGCGCGCACGCAACGCGGCCAGCAAATCCTCGTCCATGTCCAGCCCCGTCACCGCGATGCCGCGCGCGGCCAGGTCGACGGACACACGGCCGGTTCCGGCGCCGACATCCAGTACGGGCCCGTCACCGATGACCGACAGCTCGCGCCACAGCGGCAGGTCCATGTCGTAGCCACCGCACTCGAGGTCGTGCCAGATGACGAGGCGCTGGGCATCGCTGGGCGACGTCGCCGTCATCCGAACGAGCTCCCGGTGACGCCGCGCCGCGTCAGCTCCTCGCGCAGGGCGAGCATCGCCGTGTACGTCGGGAGCGCGAAGAGTCGCCCGTCGCCGTTCTGAAGCGCCCGGTCAAGACCGTCGGCCAGGGTGGCCTCGACGACGATGCGCTCCGGGGGGACGCCGGCGTACTTCAGCCGCAATCCCATCTCCGCGGCACGGGTGCCTGCGCACGTGACGCGGCGCAGATGGCCGGCGAGGTGCTCGAAGTCGGCATCCCAGATCCACGACACGTCACGGCCGTCGGCGATGTTGTCGTTCAGGACGGCGAGGAGGTCATGCTCGCCGTCCTCCAGCGCCAGCGTGCGCAGCACCTCGTTCGCACCCGCCGGGTTCTTGACGAGCATGATCGACAGCTGTCGCCCGTCGATCTGCACGGTCTCCGCGCGGCCGAAGGCGGGGGCGACGGCCTCCAGTCCCCCGACGATGTCCGGCAGGCCGGACCCCAGCGCGTGCGTCAGCGCCGCGGCGGCCAGCGCGTTGTAGACGTTGTAGAGACCGGGGAGGGGGAGGGCCACGGGTGCGCTGCCGGCCGGCGTGGTGAGCGTGAAGCGCGCGCCGCGCACGCCGTCCAGGTGCACGTCGGAGGCGAAGACGTCGGGGGCGGGCCGCGTCGCGCCGCACACGTCGCAGTGGTAGTGGCCCTGGTGGCCGAGGAAGACGGCGTCGTAGCGGTAGGGCGCGCCGCAGCGGCGGCAGTGCGTGGAGTCCGAGGCGTGTTGGCGCTCCTGCGCGAGGCCGGCGTCCTGCACCCCGAAGAAGAGGACGCCGGGCGCGCCTGCGGCGGACGGCGCCAGCGCGCCGGCCTCGGGCGACAGGCGCTCGCGACCGAGGTCGGCGACGAGCGGGTCGTCGGCGTTGAGGACGAGCGTCGTGGCCGGGTCGGCGGTGGCGACGACCTGGGCCCAGCGGTCGGCGATCGACTCGAGCTCGCCGTAGCGGTCCAGCTGGTCGCGGAAGAGGTTGCCCAGCACCAGCGCCTGCGGCTTCAGGTCCCCGACGACGCCCGGCAGCCAGAACTCGTCGACCTCGAACAGGCCGGTGTCGCCGCTGCCCGCGAGCAGGGCGCTCGCGATGCCACCGGCCATGTTCGCCCCGGCGCTGTTGTGGACGAGCCGTGCGCCCCCGCGCTCGAGGATGACCGAGGCCATCGCCGCCGTCGTCGTCTTGCCGTTCGTCGCGGAGATCGCGGCCCGGCGCGGCAGGGACGCAGCCAGCCGCCCGATGGCGTCGGGGTCCAGGCGCAGCAGGACCTTGCCCGGGATGCTCGTGCCGCCACGGCCGGCCAGGCGCGACGCGCGACCGGCCGCGCGAGCCACCGTGCCCTTCCAGCCGGCGCCCCTCACGCGATGGCGCCGTTCCCGGCGGCGGGCAGCAGCACCGAGACGGCGGCCGGCCGGCAGCGGATCGTGGCCGGCAGCTCACCGATGGGGTCACCATCGGCGTAGATCGTGAACGGCCGGTCGGCGCTGACGTGGATCTCGCGGCCACGCAGCTGGTGGACGACGTCCTCGTGCACGTGGGTGCCCTTGAAGACCTTCGGCAGGATCTTGCGCAGGAAGTGCACGCGCGAGCATTCGTCCATCATCACGACGTCGAGGATGCCGTCGTGGAGCTCGGCCTCGGGCGCGACGAACATCCCGCCACCGTAGGCCTTGGAGTTGGCGGCGGCGACGCCCCAGCCGCGGAAGCTGCGCTCCTGGCCGTCGACGAGCACGGTGAACGACGCCGACTGCCACGCGCCGAGCGCCCGGACCGCCCCGTAGGCATAGACGAGGTTGCCCAGGCGCGCGGGCGCCTCGTTGGCGATGCGGTTGGCGTCCGAGTCAAAGCCGAAGGACGCGATCCCGATGAAGTAGCGCCCGTCGACCTCACCGAGATCCACGGGCCGCGCGACGCCGGTGGCGATCACGGCACACGCCTGGACCGGGTCCAGCGGGATGCCGGCGACGCGCGCGAAGTCGTTGCCGCGCCCACCCGGCAGGACACCCATGACGGCGCCCGGGGTGTCGACGAGCGCGCCCGCGACCGCGCCGACGAGGCCGTCCCCGGAGAGCGTGGTGGGCACCCGGCCGGCGGCGACCGCCGCCGGTGCCAGCGCCCGCGCGTGCTCGAGGCTCTCGGTGTGCGTGACCTGCGTGTCGACCCCCGCCTCGCGCAGCGCCTCGAGCACGAGGGGGAGGGCGGCGAGAGCCCGCCCACCGCCCGAGGAGGGGTTGACGAGCAGGGTCACGGGCGCCGGCACACGCGTATCTTGGCGGGTCCCTCACCGCCGCGCCTTTCTGGAAGACGTTCTATCGTGCGCCGGATGACCCGCCTGCTTGTCGTCCTGCTCGCCGTGCTCTCGCTGACCGTCGCCGCCTGTGGTTCGTCGGGCAAGGACAACGCGAAGGCCACGACGACGACGACGTCGGCCACTTCGGCGGCTCCGCCGGCGACCACCACGCAGCAGACGCCGGCCGCCGGCGCGTGCAAGCCCGTCAAGGCACAGACGGCGGTCAAGAGGGCCTCCAAGAAGCCCACGACGACGCTCTCGGCGTCCAAGACCTACGTCGTCACGCTGAAGACCTCGTGCGGCGACATCCAGATCACGCTGGACACGAAGGGCAACCCGAAGACCGCGTCGTCCTTCGCGTCGCTCGTGCAGAGCGGCTTCTACGACGGGCTCGGCGTCGTGCGCGTCGTTCCCGGGTTCGTCCTGCAGGCCGGCGATCCCAATGGCGACGGCTCCGGGGGTCCCAGCTACTCGGTCGTCGAGCCCCCCGGCAACAACGCCGCGTACCGCAAGGGGGTCGTCGCGATGGCCAAGACCGGGGCCGAGGCGCCCGGCACGTCCGGGAGCCAGTTCTTCATCGTCACCGGTGCCGACGCCGGGCTGCCGCCGGACTACGCCATCGCCGGCAAGGTCACGAAGGGCCAGGACGTCGCCGACACGATCGGCGCGATCCCCCCGCAGGGCGGTCAGGACGGCCCGCCCACCGAGCCCGTGATCATCGAGAAGGCGACGCTCAGCGAGTCCTAGGACCGGCCCGGCTCGCCGTCAGAAGAGCGAGGGCTCGGTCTCGGGCTCCGGCGGATCCAGGCAGTCGGGCTCGTCGTGGCGGGCGTCGCTCACCGCATCGCCGACCTCGCGCGCGGCGACGGCCTCCGGCGGCAGCGGGACGAGCAGCTGCTGCACGAGCGGCGCCGGCGCCCCGGCGTCCAACCACAGCGTCTCGTCATCAGCCGTCGGCAGGATCACCGGCATGCGGTCGTGGATCCCGGCGAGCGCGTCGTTCGCCGTCGTCGTGATGATCGTGCAGGTGCGCAGCACGCTCTCGTCCGGGGCATGCCACGTGGCCCAGAGCCCGGCGAAGGCAAACGGCGCACCGTCCGCGCGCGTGACCCAGAACGGCTGCTTGCGCCTGCGTCCGGGGCGCGGCTGCCACTCGTAGAAGCCGTCGGCGAGGATGAGACAGCGCCGCCGGGTGAGCGCATCGCGGAACGCCGGTTTGTCAGCGACCGTCTCCGCTCGGGCGTTGATCATCTTGAAGCCGGTCTTCGGGTCCTTGGCCCAGAACGGGACCAGGCCCCAGCGGAGGAGGTCACCGCGACGCTCGCCCTCGCGGCTCGTCGTGACCGACAGCACGTCGTCGCCGGGCGCGACGTTGTACCGCCGGCGGATCGGGATGTCGTCACCGAGCTGGAAGCGCTCGCGCAGCCTCGCCGGATTCGGGCCCGTCATCGAGTAGCGGCCGCACATCGCGTCGCACCTCGGTCAGGCGGGCGGCGACGTTCTGGCCGCGATCGCCTTCTTCTGCCGCCGGCGCCCGAAGAGCGTCAGCACGCCCAGGATGACGACGACGAGGAACAGGCCGAGGATGAGGCCGCCACCGACGCCGACCCCGCCGCCGAAGGGCAGCGCGATGAGCTGGACGAGCAGGAACCCGACAAGGATCAGCGCGAGGATCAGCGCCGCGATGAGCGCGAAGCCACGCGCCTTGATGGCGGTCGAGGCGTTGGCCGGCGGCGCGAGCAGCCCCATGACGCGTAGGAGCATCAGCTGGCGGCCCGAGGGCGGCTCCTGCCCGAGGGCCTGGACGGCCTTCTTCAGGTCGTCGGGCCGCCGCTCGGCGAGCGCCATGGAGGCGTTGGCCATGCGCTGCAGCTGCAGGCGCTCCTGGGGACGCGCGGCGGCGATGGCCGTGCGGAAGTAGGTGCGGGCGGCCTCGGCGTCGTAGCGCTCGGCGGCGCGGGCGCCGAGGATGGCCTGTGCGGCCGCCTTGAACTTCTGCTCGCGGGCGAGCTCCTCGTCGGAGCGGGTCTCGAGCTGCTGCATCGCAGCGAGCCCACCTTGCTGCTGCATCCGGATCTGGCGCTGCTTGGGCGGCATGTCACGCAAGCCTATCGACAGCAGGCTTTCCCACCGTGGCCGTCGCACGTGGAAGGATGTCGCGCTCGATGCTCCGCCGCTTCACGCTCCTCATCTGTCTCTTCGCCCTCGCGGCGCCGATCGCCGCGCATGCGCAGGACTCGCCGTTCGCGCCGCTGCCCCCGGCCCAGACCGCGCCCGATCCGGTGCCGACGGCGACGTCGTCGTCGAGCTCCAGCGACGGCGGTGGCCTCGCCGGCTGGCAGACGACGCTCATCGTCGTCGCCGGCGGGATCCTGCTGCTCGGGATCGCCTGGGCGATCGTCGCCGACGCCCGCAGCGTCGCGCCGACCGGCGACGAGCCGGAGACCAAGGCGGAGTCCAAGGCGCGCCAGGAGGCCGACCTCAAGCGGCGCAAGGCGCGCAACCGCGCCGCGGCCAAGCGGTCGCGGGACGCGCGCAAGAAGAACCGACCGCGGGCGTAGGCGCCCGCCTCAGCGCGTCGCGTCGGTCCCGGCGACGTAGCCGGTGCCGAGCGCCGCGCCGGTCGCGGCCAGGCACGCGCGCTCCAGCCGGACGAACACGAGCGCCACGCCGCGCTCGCCCTGGGCGGGCGTGTTGCGGCACCAGGTATAGGCGTAGGTGTCGAAGTTCAGCGCGGCCACGAAGGCGTGGCCGAGCTCGGCGACGTTCGCGCCTCGGGTGTCGACGATGTGCTTCTTGATCGCCACGCAGTCGTAGCGACCGATGTGCTTGGTCAGGACGCGGTCGTCGGGGATCGCGGTCTTGGACTTCAGGATCGGGCCGCAGGCGGTGGAGACGATGGGGCCGTCGAGCTCGCCCGCCCTCGCGCGGGCGCGCGCGTCACTCGTGATGCGCCGCTCGACGACGCCGACCAGCGCCTTCCGGGCGGCCAGCCGCTGCGCGTCGGTGGCGCCCGGCGGCGGGCGCAGCGCGGGCGCGGCGCCGTGGCGG
>JAOPZJ010000305.1 GCA_025964155.1 Solirubrobacterales bacterium | reverse complement strand
GGCGGCACCGGCAAGAGCGGCGAAGGCAACGTCACCGACCTCCTCCAATACCTCCTCGGATCATGAGCCGCCGGAACAGCTCGACATCCGACCTCTTCAGCAATCCGATCCTCGTCGGGTCGATGATCCTGGCGATCGGGCTCATCGGGATCGTGCTCTCCTACCGGGCCAACAAGGGCCTGCCGTTCGTCCCCGCCTACGAGATCAAGGTGCAGGTGCCCGACGCCGCCGAGCTCATCGTCGGCGGGAGCGAGGTGCGGATCGGCGGCGCCCGCGTCGGCCTCGTCACCGACGTGCAGGCGATGCCCGGCCGCAACGGCAAGCCCGCCTACGCGGAGCTGACGCTGGCACTGGAGAAGGCGCAGGAGCCGATCGCGGCCGACAGCTTCGTCAAAGTGCGTCCGCGGTCCATCCTCGGCGCCAAGTACCTCGACCTCGAGCCGGGTAGATCCGCGCGAGGTGTGCCCGCCGGCGGCACGCTGCCGCTCACGCAGGGCCGGCCGATCGTCGAGCTGGACGAGGCGTTCAACGTCTTTGACGACCAGACCAGTCGGGGGCTGCAGTCGACGATCATCGCGCTCGGCGATGCGTTCGCCGGCCGCGGGCAGGACATGAACGACGGGATCGTCGCCACGCGGCGCTTGCTGCCCCCGTTGCAGCGCGTCCTGACGACGGTCGTCGCCCCGCAGACCGAGCTCGGGCGCTTCGTCCGCGGCACCGCGTCCGCCTTCGGGGCGCTCGCTCCGGTCTCGCCGACGCTCGTGAGGCTGCTCGACAGCGGCGCGGTCACGCTGCGCGCACTGGACGCGTCCGCGCCCGCGCTGGCCGACACGATCAAGGAGCTGCCGCGCACGGAGATCGAGGCCACCGCCGGCCTCGTGAAGCTCCGCCCCGTCCTGGCGGACGCGGCGTCGATCGCCCGCGCCATCCGGCCCGGCACCGCCGTCCTGCCGCTGGCGACCGTCCGCCTGCGCGATGCGCTGCGCGCCGGCACGCCGGTGCTGAAGCGGACGCCCGCCTTCGCCGACCGCCTCGGCACCACCATGGCGACCCTCGGCACGCTCTCGCGGGACCCGAACGCGCCGGCCTCGGTGAAGCAGCTCATCACGACCGTCACGACGCTGAAGACGACGCTGGACACCCTCCTGCCGGCCCAGGTGCAGTGCAACCTGCTCCCGGTCGGCTTCCGCAACGCCTTCTCGGCCGTCAGCGTCGGCGACAGCGAAGGGCCGTGGTTCAGCCAGATGCAGATCGTGGGCTCCGAGCAGGACACGCAGCACAAGGCGCCGTCGGCCAACCTGCACGTCACGCCGGTCCCGAACGCCAACGCGAACGAGTGCGAGGCCGGCAACGAGCCGTACGCACCGGGCCAGGCGATCGGCAACCCGACCGGGCTGCAGCGCAACTCCACCGACACCACCGCACAGCCGAGCGGCGTGCCCGCCCTCGCCGCCCGGGCCGGACTGGTGGGCAGCGCCCGATGAGCGAGCTGCGCCGGGCCCCCAAGAAGCGCCTCAGCGTCGGCGCCCTCGGCAGCATCGGCGTCGTCGTGCTGTTCGTCGTCGTGTACTTCTCGTTCGCCAAGCGCGTCCCGTTCGTCGAGGGCTATCGCCTGGAAGGCGTCTTCTCCAACACGAGCCAGCTGCGCAAGGGCTCACCGGTCCGCATCGCCGGTGTCGACGTCGGCAAGGTCATGAAGCTCAAGCGCGGCCCGGGGGCGACGGCGCTCATCGAGATGGAGTTCAAGGGATCGGGCCGGCCGATCCACGCAGACGCCACCCTCCGTGTGCGCCCGCGCCTGTTCCTGGAGGGCGGCTTCTACATCGAGCTGCGGCCCGGCAGCCCGAGCGCGCCGGAGCTCGCCGACCACGGCACGATCCCGCTCGGCCAGACGCGCGTGCCGGTGCAGTTCGACCAGGTCCTCACGTCGCTGGATCGCCCGACCCGGGAATCGCTGCGCCGCACGGTCACCAACCTCGCGCAGGGCACCGACAACGGCGCCGCGAAGGCCTTCGGTGACGCCGCCAAGCCGTTCATCCCGGCGCTGCGCGACACCGCCCAGGTCGCGCAGGCGGCCCGCGGCATCGAGCGCCACGACCTGTCGGAGCTCGTGTCGTCGCTGTCGACGATCACCGGCACGCTGGCGGCCAACGACCGGCAGCTGGGGGAGATGGTCACCGCGCTGAACAGCACGAGCGGCGCCCTCGCCGCCGAGTCGACGAACGTGCAGGCCTCGATCCGTGAGGCCGATCACCTGGCGCGGACCGCGATCCCCCAGCTGCGGACGTTCAACGCCGGCCTGCCGTCGCTGGAGCGCTTCGTCAAGGCGCTGCGCCCGAGCCTCCCGCAGGCACCGGCCACGCTGCGCCACGTCTCGGCGCTGCTGGCCCAGGTCCGGCCGCTCATGCGCCGCTCCGAGCTGCCGTCGCTGCTCACGAAGCTCGCCCCGACCGTCGTACGCCTGCCCTCGTTGAGCGGCCGCCTCAAGACCCTCTTCCCGCTCGTGACCCCCGTCAGCGACTGCCTGCGTGACCGCGCGCTGCCGACGCTGAAGACGAACATCAACGACGGCCGGCACTCGACGAACCGCCCGGTCTGGCAGGACCTGCTGCATGCCGCCGTCGGCCTCGCCGGTGCGTCGTCCTCCTTCGACGCCAACGGGCCGAGCGTGCGGTACCTCGCCGCCGCCGGCAACTCGACGATCGCCACCGGGTCGCTGCCGGGTCTCGGCAAGCTCGTCGGCCTCGGGCCGCAGATCCAGGGCGCGTCACCGCAGTGGCTCGGGAGCGGCAAGGTCTCGCCGTTCCGCCCGGACGTGGCCTGCCGCGACGCGACGCCGGTCAACCTGCAGTCCCGCACGCCGTTCGGGGCGGCCACCACCCGCTCCGCGGGTGGCAAGGCGCCAACGATCGCGGTCACCAAGCGTTCCGTGGGCGGCGCCACCGGGGCCGGCTCGACGCTCCGCGACGCGCTGCGCGAGATCACCCGTGCCGTGGACGCCGTCTCGAGCGGGGGGCGCCGCTGATGCTCAAGGCCCTCAAGAAGCACGCCAAATGGCTGAGCGTCATCGCGTTCCTGATGCTCGCTGCGACGCTCGCCGGTGGCTACATCCTCACGCAGCAGCGCCTGGCCAACCCGTTCGCCGACTACTACACCGTCAACGCGGAGTTCAGCACGACCGCGGGCCTGAACGCCGGTCTGGGCCAGGCGGTCAACGTCGCGGGCGTGCGTGTCGGCACGATCACCTCGTCCACGCTCAGGGATGGCAGCGCGATCGTGGAGATGCAGATCAAGCCCGGCAAGCTCGAGCATGTCTTCAGAGACGCCCATGCCGTCCTCGTCCCGAACTCGCCGCTGAAGGACATGCAGGTCGAGCTCTTCCCGGGCACCACCCAGGCCGGTGCGGCACCGGACAGGTTCACGATCCCCGTCGCCCGGACCGCCCCGCCCGTGGACAGCGACGAGCTCACCGCCGCGCTGGACACCGACACGCGCCGCTTCTTCCAGGTCCTCGTCAACGGGGTCGACAACGGCCTGCACGGCCGCGCCGCCGACCTCCAGGCGCTCTTGAAGACGCTCGAGCCCACGGCCGTGGACCTCAACCGCGTCACCAGCGCGCTGGCCGCCCGCCGCCGCGAGTTGCGGCGCCTCGTGCACAGCATGGCCGTGCTCACGAAGGCCACGGCCACGAAGGACACCGAGCTGGCGCAGGTCATCCAGGGCGGCAACGCCACCCTGCGGGCGCTGGCCAACCAGGAAGGTGCGCTGCGTGAGTCCGCGCGCAAGCTGCCCCAGACGCTGCAGACGACGAGCCGGACGCTGGCGAACCTGCAGGACTTCACCGGCGAGCTGGTGCCGACCCTCGACGGTCTGCTGCCCGCCGTGCGCAAGCTCAAGCCCGTGCTGAAGGCGACCGACGAGCTCGCCATCAAGGCAGAGCCGATCGTGCGTACCCGCTTGCGCCCGCTCGTGCGCGAGCTGCAGCCGCTGGCGACCGACCTCTCGCCGACGACGCGCGACCTCAGTGCGGTGACGCCCAAGCTGTCGAGCGCGTTCAAGGTCCTCAACTACACCGTGAACGAGCTCGCCTACAACCCCGCGGGCGACGATGAGGGGTTCCTCTTCTGGCTGTCCTGGTTTGCGCACAACGGCAACTCGTTCACCTCCAGCCAGGATGCGCACGGCTCGGCCTGGCGTGGCGTGGCGCTCGTCTCCTGCAACACCCTCATCAACTCGGCCAGTGCCCTGGCCCCCCTCCTGAAGTCGATCATCGGCAGCTCGCCGGTGTGCAAGTAGAGCTCAAGCGACCATGGGATCCAAGCCTCCGTCACTCGCCTCGATCGCCGCCGCGGTCCTGTTCGCCATCGCGTGCTTCTGCGCGACGTTGTTCGTGTGGAAGGCGTTCGGCGGGACCACGCTGTTCCAAGCCCAGGGGTATCGCTTCAAGGCGCTGTTCGGCGCGGACGCCACGAATCTCACCGGCGGCTCGTCGGTGCGGATCGCGGGCGTCCCGGTTGGCAAGGTCGTGGGCGTCAAGGCCCGCGACGGGCGCTTCGAGGCGACGATCGAGCTGAAGTCGCGCTACTCGCCGATCCCGGAGGACGCCCGCGCGATCACCCGCATCAAGACGCTCCTGGGGGAGACGTTCGTCGAGCTCACGCCGGGGTCGCCGACGGCGCCCAAGCTCAAGGAAGGCGGGACGCTCAAGCTCGCCAACATCGGTGAGCCCCAAGCGGTGGATCAGGTGCTCGGCGCGTTCGATGCGCAGACGCGCAAGGAGTTCAAGGACTTCCTGGCGGATTTCTCGGTGGCGCTGAAGGATCGCGGCAACGACCTGAACGCGACGATCGGCAACGCCGCCCCGACGACCGAGGAGCTGGGCCGCCTGGTCGCGACCCTCGATCGCCAGCAACCGGCGCTGCGGGCGCTGATCCGGGATGCGGGCACGGCGTTGACTGCGGTCGGCGAGCGCTCGGGCGAGGTACAGGCCCTGGTCCGCTCCGGTGACGCGGTCCTCAGCTCGACGGCGGCGCGCAACAAGGAGCTGACGGCGACGATCCGTGCGCTGCCGCCGTTCCTGCGGAAGACGCGGGCGGCGATCACAGTCCTCGGCGACGTCGCCGACGAGGCGGCGCCAACGCTGGCGACGCTGCGCCCGGTCGCGCCGCTCGTGCGGCCGGCGCTGCTGGAGGCCACGAAGCTCGGACCGCAGCTGACGGGCGCATTCCGGGAGCTCGGGCCCGTTCTGACCGCCGCCACGCCCGCCCTCCCGGCACTGGACCGCACGCTGAAGGCGGCCCGGCCGCTGCTGGCGCAGCTGCAGAGCGCCGGCCGCGACCTTGTGCCGGTGGTCCAGTACGTCAACCTCTTCCGCAACGAGGCCGTCACCTCGCTGTCCAACCTCGGCGCGGCGACGCAGGCCGTCGACGCCCAGGGCCAGCACTATCTGCGGACGATCATCCCGATCGTCAACGAGTCCATCGGCGGTCAGCTCACGCGCTTTGGCACCAACCGCCACAACCCGTACCTCGCCCCGGACGAGGGCAGGGACCTGGCCGGCGGCAAGGGCTTCTCCTCGTCCGACTGCCGCAACGCGGGCAACGCCACCCCGATCACCATCGGCTCGGGCGCACCGCCGTGCCGGGTGTCCAAGGGCTTCACCTTCAACGGCAAGACGGGCTACTACCCCAACGTCCAGCGCCTCGCGCCGTAGATGACCGTCCACACGACGACGTCGGCCACGGGGCGACGGCGGTACGCCGCCAGGCTGCCGGCATCCGAACGCCGTCAGCAGATCCTCGGGGCGGCTCTCGTCGTCGTGGGCGAGCACGGGTACCGCGGGCTCACGATGGAGGCGGTCGCCCGCGAGGCGGGCGTCACGAAGCCCGTGGTGTACGACGCCTTCGCCAACCGCGACGAGGTCATGATCGCCCTGCTGGCGGAGGAGGAGCAGCGGGCCGTCGCCGAGATCCTGCAGGCGATCGGCGCGGTGCCCGACGACCTGGCCGCCGTGGACATCGTGGAGCTGCTCCTCGGCAGCGTGCGCCGCGTGCTCGAGACCGTACGCCTGCGCCCGCAGGCCTATCGCCTGATCCTGCTGCAGATCCAGGGAACGCCGGCGGTCGTGCGGGCGCGCATCGACGCCGGGCGCCGGACCGTCGCCGACCGCGTCCAGCAGCTCCTGATCCGGGCGATCAGGCCCGCCGACGGCGTCGACACCGAGCTGCTGGCGCTGTCGATCGTGGCGCTGGGCGAGCATGCCGCCGCCCTGGTGCTGTCGGACCCCGAACGCTTCCCGCCCGAGCGCTTCGAGGCCGGCCTGCGGCAGGCGCTGGGGGCACTGCTGCCGCCGCAGGAGTGACGTAGCCCGCCCGAGTCACCGCGGACCCACGGGCGACGTCGATCGGGCGCCCCTCTGGGGGCATAGGAATGACGTCGCCAGGCTGAACCCCACAGAACCAACGGGCGACGTCGATCGGGCGCCCCGCTGGGGGCATAGGAATGACGTCGCCAGCCCCAGGCATGGGTTTTCACCGCCCGGGGTCCTGCAGTTCGCCCGCAACCCGCTCGCGGACGAGTGCCAGGGCGATCGTCCCGGAGGCCACGCGCAGCAACCGCGCGCCGGTCTCCGACAGCACCGACCGCTCGTCGAAGAGCATGAGCACCGCGCCGAGGGTCTCGGCGGCCGCCTGCAGGGGGACGACGAGCAGCTCGAGCCCCGGCGGGGCGCCGAAGGCCGCGGCGACCGCGGGCGGCATCCACGCGGGGTCGCGTTCGCGCAGCGCGTCGGCCAGGTCGTCGAAGCGGGCGACCGTCACGAGCTCCGGACCGAGCAGCCCCCGCGAGGAGCGGCCGAGGACGAGCGCGCCGCCCATCGTGGGGGCCAGGCCGGCGTCCACCGCGCCGAGGCGGCGGACGAGGACGGTGGTGGCGTCGGCGAGCGTCGCGGCGCCCCCGTGGGCGCGGAAGATGTCGGCCACCGCGGCCGCCGCGTCCGCGAAGTCCCGGTCCTGGGCGAGCTGCGCCCGCAACGCCGCCACCTCGGCCTCGGTGCTCTGCAGGACCTCGCGGGTCCGGCGCTCGCGCGCGGTGTCGATGCCGACGAGCGCCACGAGCGGTGGGCGTCCCAGCTCGTGTGGGAGCCGATAGGCCAGCGACTGGGCGCCCGGTCGCATGCCACTCATCCAGTCCGGATGGGTGCAGGGCGCCGCCATCAGGTCGTCGGTGAAGAGCCGTCGCAACGTGGCGTAGCCGGGGTCCTCGGCGAACCATGGCGCCAGCTCGAGAAGATCGTCGCCGGGCTTCGGCGCGTCCGGTCGCGCCGCGACGACCGCGTTGACGGACCGGACGACGAGCGGCTCGGGGCCGGACAAGGCGATCACCGCCAGCGGCGCATGCTCGGCGAGGGCGGCGGCGGCGTGGACACCGATCGACTGGTCGCCGTCCGGTTCTTCCGCTCGGAGCGCGGTGGCCAGCGGAACGCCCGCCTCCACCGCCCGGCGGATGCCGACGATCCGGGGGATCTCGGCAACGGCGTAGCGGCGGGCACCGCCGGCCACGCGGACGGGCGCCGGGTAGCCGTGCCGGCGCTCCCACGTGCGCAGGCGCTCCCGGGAGACCCCGGTGAGAGCGGCAAACTCCGTCGCGCTGACCGTCTGACCGACCTTGTCCACCCCGAGAGCGTCGCAGATTGCGAAGGTGGGCGCTAAAATGCCGGCGGCGCGGATCAGTGGCGCTGACGCGAGCCAGCCTCGCGGGGTGCGAGGCGCTTGAACGGCGGGCATTGACGGCAGAGGGCCGCCGGCGGTGACGGTGGGCGGGCGGCGGACCGTTTGTGGTGGCGCGTTGCCGCTCGCGACGGCGGTGAGCCTCGCGGCCACCAGGTGGTTGCCGGCGGCCGGAATCAAGGAAGACCGCGGTCGCCACCGAAGACCCCGCCCGGTGGCCACACAAACCCTCGGCGCCGCACGTCCGTCGCGCCTACGCCGACGAACGTGCGACGCCGCCTGTCGGCAGCGACCGGATGCTTCGGTGGCGACGCCGGCGGCCCGGCGGGGGCTCGCGCGATCCGGCGCCGCACGTCCGTCGCGCCCACGCCGACGGATGTGCGACGCCGGCCGTCAGCAGCGACCGGCCGACCGTCAGGCCGCGGTGGGACCGTCGACGATCTCGACGTCCACGACGGTGTCAAGCCCCGTCCAGGCCACGAGCTGGGCGACGGGCCCGCCTTCGCGGCACCGCACGATCATGCGGGCGTCTCCTGCGACGGCAAGGCGCCGGCAGCGATTCACGGCCGCCACCCCGGCGGAGTCCATGAACTCCACGCCGACGAGGTCGAGGACGAGCGTGCCACCCGCTGGCACGGCACCCTCCACCGCTTCTACGAGGGTGTCGACGGTCGCCAGATCGACCTCACCACCGACGACGAGCGTGGTGGTTCCAGGTGTATCGTCGCGGTCAATCTTCAGCTGGCCAAAAGTCATGCGTGTTCAATGCTACGTGTCGTCGCGGTCGTTCGCACGCCGGGCGAGATCGAGCTCGTGTCGACGACGACGAGCGCGAGGTCGTCATCGAGCCCTCCGGGCGTCTCGTCGGCCAGCCGCGCGACGGCCTGCATGAGGCGCTCGGCGTCCGCCCTGCCGTCGGGATCGGTGGCCCAGGCGACGAGGCCGTCGACGCCCAGCCGTTCACGACCGCCGTCCGGCCGCGCCTCGATCAGGCCATCGGTGTAGAGCACCAGCGCCCAACCCGGCGGCAGTTCGCGCTCTCCGGTCGGACGCTGACCGGTGGCCCCGAGCCCGAGCGCCGCGCCGCGTGGGCCCTCGAGCCGCACCGTCCCGCTGGGGAGCAGCAGGAGCGGCGGAGGATGTCCGGCGATCGCGTAGCGCAGCGTCCGGCCGTCCTCGCTGATCCAGGCGCAGACGACGGTGGCGAAGACGTCCTCGTCCCGGCGCTCGCCCTCCACCAGGAGGTCCAGGAGGTCGAGGCGGTCGATGCCGACGCCCGCGCTGGCGAGGGTCCGCCAGCCCGCGCGCAGGCTCGCGCCCAGGGCGGCGGCCCGCGGACCGTGCCCGCAGACGTCGCCGACGAGGATGGCGAGGCCACCGTCCGGCGTGCGGACGGCGTCGATGAAGTCGCCGCCGAGCAGCATGCGACGCTCGCTCGCGCGATACAGGGAGTGGACCCCCGGGGGCATCTGCTGCGGCAACAGGTCCCGCTGGAACGCCTCGGAGACCCCCAGGGCGTCCCGTGCGCGGCTCAGGCGCCCTGCGAGCAGCGGCACCATCCAGAACAGCAGGAAGGCGACGACGCCGGCGCCGAGCAGCAGGGTGACGCGCAGGCGCGGCACGTCGGCGAAGGCCTGGGAGGCGGGGACCTCGGCCAGGACGGTCCAGCCCGTCCCGCGGACCGGGGCATATCCGGACACCGTCCGCCGGCCGTCGACGTTGCCCAAGCGCACCCCGCTGCGCCCACGCAGGGCCTGGGCGACGAGCGGGTCCCGGGCGCGCGACACCAAGCGCTCGGAGGTGTCCCCCGTCGAGCCGACCACGACGCCCGCCTGGTCGGTGACGGTCACGGTCGCCCCGACCTCCGAGCCGTAGGTGTCGGTGAAGGTCTGCGTGCGCTGTGTCTCCGTTGCGGTGAGGATCCCCAGCAGCCGACCACGGCGATCGAAGGCCTTCACCGCCTCGACGGTGACCTTGCGTGGCTGTGCGCCGGCGGCGATGTAGGCACGCGACAGGTAGGGCGAGACCTTCTGGATCCCGCGGTACCAGTCGCGCCCGGACAGGTCGGTGCCCGGCGGCAGGCTCGACGCGGGAACGGCAGCGACGAGACGCCCCAGGCGATCGCTGAAGGCCACCGAAGAGATCCCGACGACCTCCTGCTGCATGTCCTGCAGCGTCGCGAGCAACGCGGCGTGGTCGACGGCCGGCAGGCGCGCACGGACGGGCGTCGGCAGATCGGCGAGGCGGGTGGCGTAGGCGCTGACGACCTCGTAGAAGCGCAGGGACTGCTCACCGACCAGGCGGGCGCTCAGCTCAGCGGTGGTGCGGACCCGTCCCTCGGCCTCGCGCCGGACCGCATTCTCGGCGAGCTGCAGCACGAAGACGGTGAACACGATGAGCAGCGCCAGCCCGCTGACGATTGCCACGGCCAGGGCCCGTCGCCGGCCCGGGCCGGCGGATGTGCCTGCAATGGCCACACATCAAGCCTAGATGATTGATTCCACGCCTTCGCCGCGCGGGCTAAGCGGCCGGGCGCGGATCGCCCACGTCCCGGAGGGGACGGGTCAGTCGCTGACGGCGCTCACGGCCTCGTCCCGGGTGGGGACGATCGTGAAGATGCGATCCAGCCCCGTGATCTGGAACGTCTTGGCCGTCGATGGCTCGGTGTTGACGATCGCCAAGCGGCCGTCCAGCGGGCGCAGGCGCTTGACGGCGCCGATGAGGACGCCCAGCGCGGTGGAGTCCAGGAACCGCGTGTTGGTCAGGTCGACGACGAGCCGATGGGCGCCGTCCTCGATCGCGAGGGCAATCGTGCGCTTGAGGTCCGGCGCGGTGAAGATGTCCACCTCGCCCGACACCGCGACGACGTGGGCACCGTTCGGCAGACGCTCTTCGGCGAGGGCGAAATCGAAGGTGATGGGATCGACGCTCGGATCAGACATGCCCGCCCCATGCTACCCGCGGGCCATGCGACGAAACGCCGGTCTTCGCGTCAGGGCGCCAATCGGAGGACGAGGGTCTCGCCGCCGGCGACCCCGGACCGCACCCGCACATCGTCCGCGAGGCGCTCCACGACACGCCCGGTATGCGGGATCGCCGCGCCATCGAGCAGGCGTCGGCCGCTGCCGGGCTGCAGTGGGCCGACCCGGATCTCAAGCCGCCCGGCCTCGGACTGCACGCTCACCGGCACCCGGCCGTCCGCGGCCAGCGCGGGGGCGTGCGACGCGATCGCGTCCGCGATGAGCAGGGCGTCACCTACGCGGTCGAGCGGCAGTTGGGCGCGCGATGCGTGGATGGCGATGACGCGGGCCAGGACCGGGCCGACGAGCGGTCCGGCGCCGACGGTCAAGCGGGTCCGGTCCAGGCGACCGCCGGTTCCGCGGGCGCAGTCCAGCTCGCTCACCGTTGGTGCTCGTGACCGTGCGAGGCGGCGCCCGGACGAGCCGGCGCGCCGTGCAGGCGCCCGGCGCCGTCGCTGGAGGCGGCCTGCAGGTCGGGTGCGGGGAGCACGAAGCGCATGCGGACCTCCGTTCCGCCGCCGGGGGGTGACAGCAGCTCCATCGAGCCGGCGAGGCTCGCCATCAGGGGCAGGCCCACGCCGAGGCCGGGCGAGTCGGTACGCGGGGCCATGCCGTTGCCGTGGTCTCGCACGCTGATCTGCAGCTCTCGCGGGCGGGTGTGCACGTCGATGTCCATGAGTCCGGAGGCTCCGCCCGCGTACGCGTGGGTCACCGCGTTGGCGCAGGCTTCGCTGACGGCCAGGCGTACGTCGTCGAGCGTCTCGGTGTCGAGGGAAAGGGCTTCGCCGACCCCGCCCAGCACGTGGCGTACGACACCGACGTTCTCAGGGCGCGCGGGAAGAGTGAGCTCGAGGTCGGGGAGTTCGGTCATCGCTGGGGCGGTTCTGCCTGAGCCTGCACTGCCCGCGCGTGGTGAGGCGGAAACCTGTCTGTCACATCTCGGGGTCGCGTGCAAGATTCGGACCGGCGCTCGAGCCCTAGTGACCAGGCTTGTCCATCTCGTCACGAGCAAAACATCGCAGGAGTCGGGCTCGTGCCCACCTTTGACCGGCTTGTTCGTGGGCTGGCGGTCGCGAGGATGACCTCACCCCCTGCACCGACAGCGAGGAGAGGACGACGGCTGATGTTGACGCGAACGACCGACACGACCCTGACGACCGACGCGCCCACCGCAGCGCTCGACGACGAGGCGGAGCTGCTGCGCCGCTACCACGTCGAGGGTGACCGCGAGGCACGCACGATCCTCATCGAGCGGATGATGCCGCTCGTGCGTCACATGGCGCGGCGCTATGCCGGTCGTGGCGAGCCGCTGGACGACCTCATCCAGGTCGGGTCGGTCGGCCTTCTGAAGGCCGTGGACCGCTTCGACGTCGATCGCGGCTTCAAGCTCTCGACGTTCGCCGCGCCGAACATCGCGGGCGAGATCAAGCGGCATTTTCGTGACCGCGGCTGGTCGATTCGCGTCCCGCGCGACATCCAGGAGCTGAACGCCAAGCTCACGCGGGCCGCCGACCGTCTCACCGTCACCCTGGGCCGCGCGCCGACCGTCATGGAGCTCGCGGAGGCCACCGACTCCTCCGAGGAGCAGGTACTGGACGCCATGCAGGGCGCACAGAACTATTCGACCGTGTCCTTCGAGGAGCCGGTCGGGGACAACCGCGTCGCGCTGGACCTGCTCGGCGAGGAGGACGACGGCTTCACGACCGCCGAGCGCCGCGTGCTCCTTGAGGGCGGGATGCGCGCCCTGGCCGACCGTGAGCAGGAGATCGTCCGGCTGCGCTTCTTCGCCGGCCTGACCCAGCGCGAGATCGCCGAGCGGATCGGGATCTCCCAGATGCACGTCTCACGGCTCCTGCGTCGCTCGCTGGACGATTTGCGCGCGCAGATGACGCCGGCCGAGGACCAGCAGGAGACACCAGCGCGCCTGCGCGCCGCCTGATCATCGGTCAGCGTCCTTTTCACTAAGGTCGCCGGCATGCAGATCCGCGCCGCCGTCCTTGAGGGATTCGGTCAACCGCTGGTGGTCCAGGACGTCGAGTTGCGAGGCCCGCAGGCGGGCGAGGTGCTCGTGCGCCTCGTCGCCTGCGGGGTCTGCCACACCGACATGTACACGGCGTCCGGCGTGGATCCGTCCGGTTACGCGCCGACGGTGCTGGGCCACGAGGGGGCGGGGGTCGTGGAGGCCGTTGGCAAGGGCGTCACGAGTCTTGCCGTCGGCGATCACGTCGTCACGCTCTTCTCGCCGCAGTGCCGTGAGTGCGTCCACTGCCGCTCGGACAAGACGAACATCTGCCTGGCGATCCGCGAGCAGCAGGGCAAGGGCTACCTCCCCGACGGCACGACACGCCTGAAACGCCTGGGCTCAGAGCGCGGTGGATCCGCCGGCGGCGAGCCGATCCGGCATTTCATGGGCACGAGCACGTTCGCCGAGGCGACAGTCATGCCGGAGATCGCGCTGGCCAAGGTCAATCCGGAAGCGCCGCTGGACCGCGCCTGCCTCTTTGCCTGCGGCCTGTCCACCGGGCTGGGGGCGGCCATGAACACCGCCAAGGTCGAGCCGGGCTCCTTCTGTGTCGTCTTCGGGGCGGGCATGGTCGGCCTCGGCGCCGTCGCCGGGGCGCGGCTGCAGGGCGCCGAGCGCATCGTGTGCGTGGACCTGTCACCGGAGCGCCTCGAGCTCGCCAAGGGGCAGGGCGCGACGGACACGATGATCGGCGGGCAGCACGCCGTCGATCAGATCCTGGAGATGACCGACGGCTTCGGCGCCGACTACACGTTCGAGGCGACCGGAAACGTAAAGGTCATGCGTCAGGCCGTCGAGGCCGCCCGCATGGGCTGGGGCCTGTGCACCGTCACTGGGGTCGCCGGCAAGGGGGAGACACTCGACATCATCCCGCGCTACCTCATCACCGGCCGCCGCGTGGCGGGGTCGAGCTTCGGAGGCGTCAAGGGCCGTGATCAGGTGCCGCAGCTCGTGGATCGCTACCTGGCCGGGGACATCGACGTGGATGCGTTCATCTCCCATCGGATCACGCTGGACGAGGTCAACAAGGGCTTTGAGCTGATGCACGCGGCCGACGGCATCCGGTCCGTGATCGAGTTCTGACGAATCCCTTCGGGTTCGGCGCCGAGCTATCGTTCAGGCCATCGTGCAGCTCGCCCCGACTCTCCGAGACGGCGACCGTTGATGGCCATCGGGCCACACCGCGTGTCGCACACGGGCTCCTCCGAGGCCGTCGAGGACTACGTCAAGGCGATCTACACGATCTCGAGCGCGGGCGCGGCGGTCGGCACGAACGACCTGGCGCATCGCCTCGGGGTCACCGCTGCGTCGGTGTCGGCGATGTTCCGCAAGCTCACCGAGCTGGGGCTGGCGGACCACATCCCCTACAAGGGGGTCCGCCTGACGGCGGAGGGCGAACGGCTCGCGCTGGAGGTCACGCGCCATCACCGGCTGCTTGAGCTCTACCTGGCCGAGCACCTCGGCGTGCCCTGGGACCGCGTCCATGAGGAGGCCGACGCGCTGGAGCACGTCATCTCCGCCGATCTGGAGGCGCGGATCGCCGCGAAGCTCGGCGATCCGACGCATGACCCGCACGGGGCGCCGATCCCGAGCGCCGAGCTGTTCGTCGACGAGGACGTCACGCGCGCGCTCGCGGACCTGGAGGTGGGCGCGCACGGCACCTTCGCGCGCATTTCCGACGGCGACCCGGAGATGCTGCGCTACCTCGACGCCCAGGGCATCCGGCTGGGCGACAGCGTGCTCGTGATCGCGCGCCAGCCGTTCGCAGGGCCCACGACCGTCGCGATCGGCGGCGCGGAGCACGTCATCGGCGGTGGGCTAGCCGAGGCGATGCGCGTGGAAAGCTTGACCTAGCCGCTCGGCTTCCGGGTGGTGTCCCAGACGGCCTTGATCATCCACAGCTGCAGCGGCAGGCGGGCGATCGCCGCCCATCGGGGGATCTTCTTGAATCTCTCGGGCCTCTGGACCATCCAGACGTTGGCCGGAAAGATCGCGATGAGCGTCGCGATGCTCAACAGCCCCGCCTTGCTCCGCGTCGCCGGAACCATGGAGCCGGCGCCGGCGAGGATCTCGGCGACGCCCGAGAGAAAGATGAGCTCCCGGTGCGCCGGGAGGTAATCGGGCATCAGCGGCTCGTAGACCCTGGGGTTGGCGAAGTGGTTGATCCCGGCCACCAGCATGCCCGGCCCGGCGAAGATCTTGGCGGCGGTGCTCATGGCGGCGACGCTACCGCACGCCGTCTACGCTTGGCGCCATGTCCGCCGTCACCGTCTACGAGAAGCACCGCTGCTCGACGTGCCGCAAGCTCCGCGATCTGCTGGACGAGCACGGGGTCACGTACGAGCTCGTCGAGTACCACGCCACGGGCCTGACACAGGACGAGCTGCGTGGGCTGCTGCGCAGGGCGGGACTCGGCCCGCGCGACGTGTTGCGCACGCGGGAGCCGCTGGTCACCGAGCGCGGCCTGCCGGGTGACCTGGACGACGACGCGCTGATCGCGTTGATGGTGGAGCACCCGGCGCTCGTGCAGCGGCCGATCGTCGTCTCAGCCGACGGGCAGCGGGCCGTGCTCGCGCGGCCGATCGAGCGAGCGCTGGACATCGCCGGGTAGTGACGAGGTCGGCTGAGCGGTCCGCTCAGCCGCTTCCGGGCAGCTGCTCTGGCCAGCCTGCTTCCATCTCGTACTCCTCGTCGCCGAGGCTCAGCACGATCGGATCGCCGATCCGGGCCGTCAGGGAGAGCGGCGCCTCCGGCAGCGTCGTGGTGAAGGTGATGAGCGCGACGGCGCCCTCGCCGAGCGCCGCCGCCAGGGAGCGCACGGCAAATCCGTAATGCTCGACGCCGCCGAGCGGCGCGGCGATCCGGCCGTCCTCCGGGTGGACCTCGAACGGGGGGAGCATGCGCACGTCGTAGAGCTCCAGCGGCTGTGCGTCGAGTTCGAGCGCGTGCGGGAGGTGGACGGTGCGCCCGCCGGCGGTCACCTCGATGGGGGACAGGCGCGCGCAGTCGACGAGCCGTGGCGGATCCTCCTCGCGCTCGGGCGGCAGCAGCGCCACGGCCCGGATCGCGCCCGAACGGTGCAGGAACTCACGCAGCGTGACGACCACCACGTCCAGCGGACCGACGGTCGTCACGACGTCGATGACCTCCACCTCTTCGCCGGGCTGACCGGCGTCAGGCGGGTTCGGCGGGCCACCGAGGCCCAGCGGGTCACGCTCGTTGAACGTCGCGTCATCGGACGGCATGACGAGCACGGTAGCGAGAGAAGCGCATCATCAGGTGGGGCCGAGGGGTTCAGGACATGGCACCGTCTGCCGATCAGACCGAGGTGCATCGACTCTCGACGGACATGGCGACGGACAGAGATCCCTACACGCGACTTGCCAGCCTGCTGGACGGCCTTCCGGACGCAGAGCGCGACGCCGGCATGCGCGCCCTCGAGGACGCGCGCACGGCCGCGCTTCGCACCGAGGAGGAGCTGCACGAGATCACCTACGTCGCGTCGCACGACCTCACCGAGCCGCTGCGGATGGTGACGAGCTACCTCCAGTTGCTGGAACGGCGCGTCGCGGGCGGGCTGGACGAGCGCTCGCGTGAGTTCATGTTCTATGCCGTCGACGGTGCCGACCGCATGAAGGCCCTCATCGGCGACCTTGTGCGGTACTCGCGCGTGGGCACCCTGGGGCTCGAGACCTCGACCGTCGACTTGGATCGGCTGCTCGTCGAGGTGCTCCGCGACCTCGAGCCTGCCATCGCCGACGCGTCAGCGACCGTCCGCGTGGACGGCGAACTGCCGCCGGTCGCCGGCGACCCCGTCCAGCTGGGCCAGCTGTTGCAGAACCTCGTGTCCAACGCGGTGAAGTTCCACCCTCCCGGTCGCGGCAACACCGTCTGCATCGCGGCACGGCGCAGCGCCAACGGGGCGGGCTGGGAGCTCACCGTCGCCGATGACGGCATCGGCGTGGATCCCGCCCAGGCCGGGCGGATCTGGCGAGTCTTCCAACGCCTCCACAACCGCGAGGAGTACGCCGGCAACGGCATCGGCCTGTCGATCTGCCGGCGAATCGTCGAGCGCCACGGCGGCCGGATCTGGCTGACGTCCCCGACCTCGGGTGGCAGCGTGTTCGGCGTGTGTCTTCCGGACGCCCAGACATCGCCGTGAGCCCGGCCACCGGCGTCATCACCGCGGTGACCGGCGGCGCTGAGTCCGAGCGCCACGCGGGCACGCTGCGCGTGCTCGCGATCGAGGACAATCTCGGCGACGCCCGGCTCGTGCGGGCGATGCTGGCCGAGGCTGCCCCGGGGGCGGTGGTGGTCGACCATGCCCCTCGTCTGACCACAGGGATGCCCGGCCTGCTGGACGGACGCTACGACTGCGTGCTGCTGGACCTCTCGTTGCCCGACGCGGACGGGCTGGACGGGCTGGCGCAGATCCGCGCCGTGGCCATCGACCTGCCGGTCGTGGTCCTGTCGGGCGGCACCGACGAGCAACTGGCGATGCAGGCGGTGCAGGAGGGCGCACAGGACTACCTCATCAAGGGCCAGGTCGACGGGCGGCTGCTGTACCGCTCCGTCGCCTACGCCATCGAGCGCAAGCGCGCCGAGGTCCAGCTTGCGCACCAGGCGCTGCACGACCAGCTCACGAGCCTGCCCAATCGTGCGCTGTTCTATGACCGGCTCGGGCAGGGACTGGCGCGCCTGAAGCGCCGCAAATCGGCGCTCGCGGTCATCTTCTGCGACCTGGACCGCTTCAAGGTCATCAACGACTCGCTCGGCCACGGTGCGGGCGACCGGCTGCTCGTCGCCGTCGCGGCCCGGCTGTCGGGCGTCCTGCGGGCCGGCGACACCGCCGCTCGATTCGGCGGCGATGAGTTCGTGATCCTCTGTGAGGACATCACCGGTGAGCAGCAGGCCATCGAGATCGCCGAGCGGCTGTCGGAGGCGTTGCGCGCGCCGTTCGACCTCGGGGACGATGAGGCGTTCGTCCAGACGTCGGTGGGCATCGCGCTCGCCGACGGGTGCGAGGCCCGCCCCGAGGCCCTCATCCGGGACGCGGACGCCGCGATGTACCGGGCCAAGGAGCGCGGCGGCGGGACCTATGAGGTCTTCGACGACGCCATGCGCGCCCGCGCGGTCCATCGCCAGCAGGTCGAGCACGCGCTGCACCGCGCGATCGACCGCGGGGAGATCGAGGTCCATTACCAGCCCCAGATGCGTATGACGACCGGGTCGCTGTGCGGCGTCGAGGCGCTCGTGCGCTGGCGCCATCCCGAGCACGGACTGCTCATGCCGGATGCGTTCATCCCGGCGGCGGAGGAGACGGGCATCATCCACGCACTCGGCCTCCACGTGCTGGAGGTCGCCTGCCGCCAGGCCGCGGCATGGCAGTCGGCGCAGCCGGCGACCTCCGTCCAGATGTCGGTGAACCTGTCACCGCGCCAGTGCCAGCACCCGGACCTCGTGCCGACCGTGGCCGACGTGCTGCGGCGGACCGGCGCAGACCCGGCGCTGCTATGCCTCGAGGTCACCGAGACGGCGGTCACGGAGGACCTCGACGTCATGGGCGGGGTGCTCGCCGCGCTCAAGAGCCTGGGGCTGACGCTGGCGATCGACGACTTCGGAACGGGCTACGCGTCGCTGCGCGCGTTGCAGCGCCTGCCCTTCGACGTCGTGAAGATCGATCGGTCGTTCGTGACGGACCTGCACCGCTCAGACCAGGAGGCTGCGATCGTCGCGGCGGTCATCTCGCTCGCGCACGCCCTCGGCAAGCGCACCGTCGCCGAAGGCGTCGAGGTCATTGCCCAGGTCGAGCGCCTGCGGAGCCTCGGGTGCGATGTCGGCCAGGGCTTCTACTACGCGCGCCCGTGCCCGGCGGGAGAACTGGGCTACGGGCTGTGATCAGCTCGCGCGCCCCTCGCGGACCCAGGTCGCGATCGTCGCCGCCCAGGCTTCGCCCATTCCCTCCAAGCCGGCGGCCGTCACCTCGGTGTCGTAGGCGACACGGTGCAGTGTCAGGTCGCCGTCGTCGGTGATCTGAGCGTAGGCGGCGCGCGGGTCGCCGTCCAGCGGCAGCCCCACGCTGCCTGGGTTGACGAGCTCCACGCCCTCCGGACCCGGGCGGCGGAACTGGATGTGGGTGTGGCCGAAGACGACACGCTGCGCCCCGGCGACGTCACCCAGGCGCTCGCCGTCCTCGGGTTCGACGGTCGGGGAGAAGGAGATCATGTCCGAGTGCGGTGAGGCGTGGCAGAACAGGGTCGTGCCGTCTTGAGTGGTGGCCGGCAGGCCGACGATGCGGGCGATGCTCGTGTCGTCGAGATCGCGGGCCTCGGCGGCGATCGCCGGCCGCACGATGGGCCCCGGTGGCACGTCGTGGGTGTCCCCGGCGAGCCAGCGTTCGTGGTTGCCGGCGATCCACAGGGCGTCGGGAAGGGCCGAGAGCATCGTCACCGTCTGGATCGGCCAGGCGCCCATCGCCGCGTAGTCGCCGCCCAGGAGATAGCGGGTCGCACCGGAGCGCTGGGCGTCCTCGAGGACGGCCTCGAGGGCCGGCAGATTGCCGTGCACGTCATACAGAACGGCGAGCATGGTGTAGGGATACCCGAGATGGCCGCATCTGCGCACCTTCAGGTCCACGGGCCAACACTCACGCTGCGGTTCCCGGCAGCGGCGGACGCGCCCGCCCTCTTGCAGCTGGCGAGCGATCCCGCCGTGACCCGCTGGTTCTCGTGGGGCCCGTACACGAGCCTTGACCAGCCGCTCGGCTACATCGAGCGCCAGGAGCAGCGGCGCACCGACGGCGTTCAGCTGGACCTGCTCGTGGTGCACCGCGAGGCCGGGCCCGTCGGCGTCATCGGCCTCAGCGAGTTGAGCGTCCGCGACCGTCGGGCGATGATCGGCACCTGGCTGGGTCGTCAGTGGTGGGGGACCGGCGTCAACGCCGAGGCCAAGGCGCTCGTGTTCCACCTGGGCTTCAGCTGGTGCGGTCTCGTGCGGATCGGCGCGTACTCGGACGTCGCCAACGCGCGCTCACGCACCGCCCTGTCGAAGGTCGGGCTGCTTCACGAGGGCATCCTGCGGGGCTGGCACCGCCACGGTGTGGAGCAGAAGGACGTGAACGTCCATGGCCTGCTGCGCGAGGACTGGCTCACATCCCGGCTGCACGACGTCCCGGTGCGGGTGGAGGGCGCGGTCCCGCCGGCGTTCGTCGTCGGCTGAGCCCAAGGCGACGTCGTTCTTGTACCCCGGGAGGGGCGCCTGATTGACGCGCCTCGCGCGTCGCGTCAGCGCCACGAGCGCGTCCCACTGCCCTCGGGGTGGGAGGTCCGGCCGCCGGTGCCTAGCGCAGGACCGGCGCTCAAGCCTGCTCAGGCGCCGGCACGCGGGCCCAGATGTCGTTGCACGACTCGCAGACCTCGGGCGGGACGACACCCAGGCGCATGAGGACCGCGAACAGCTTGCAGCCGACGCAGACGGCGAAGACGGACTCGAGCGTCGCGAAGACGACCATCATCGCGAGGAGGACATCGGCGGCGGTGGTCCAGCCGAACCCGACGGCAAAGATCGCGCCGAGCGTCGTGCAGACCGCACCGATGGCCTGGGCGAAGCGCTTGGGCGGGCCGGCGACGCGCTTGGGCTCGCCCAGGCGGGGGGCGACGACGTTCATCGCGAAGCGGCCGAGGGGGCTGAGGGTCGGCCCGGTGGCGGCGCGCGCGATGAACCCGTAGGCGAGCGGGACGAGCAGCCAGCGCCAGCCGGTGAGCAGGGCGACGAGCGCCGTCAGCGCGACGATCCCGGCGACGACTCGGGCGGCCTTCTCGTTGACGGGATTCGGAAAGGAGAACAGCTCGGACATGGGCCTCGTTCGACGCTGGCGGGCCGGGTCAGACTACCAACACCGGATCAATGCCTATAAAGTCAGTGGAGATTATGGGCTATACGGCAGGGGTGCCATTGGCCGTCCGTCGCCTCGGGGCGATGGCGTCGCTGTTCCTGGCCTGCGCGACCGCGCTGGGCACGCCGCCGTTCCGCTGGCGCGGCGAGTTCACCCGGCAGTCGTGGACGATCGTGCGCGCCTGCGTCCCGGCGATCGCGCTCTCGATCGCGGCGTGGGGCTTCAGCGGCCCAGGGCTGCAGGCCGGCAACTTCCTGGTGACCTTCGGCTCGATCGACCGCGCCGGCGGCTTCATGGTCGTGGCGATCATCCGCGAGTTCGGGACGTTCGTCACCGCCACGGTCGTCGCGGGCGTGGTGGGGACGATGCTCACCGCTGAGCTCGGCGCCCGCAAGGTGCGCGGTGAGCTCGACGCGCTGGCCGTGCTCGGCGTGGACCCGGTGCGCGATCTCGTCGCCCCGCGCGTGGCAGCGCTCACCGTGACGATGATCGGCCTGGATCTGCTGGCGCTCGTCTCCGGCGTCGCCGGCGGCTACCTGGCGACGGTGGGGCTGCTCGGTGGTACGACAGGCGGCTTCTTCACCTCCTTCTTCGCGAACACGACCTTCGCCGACCTGCTGGCGAGCGTCCTGAAGGTGTCGCTCTTCGGGCTGCTCATCGGGGTGATCTGCGGCTACCACGGGCTGACGGTGACCGGTGGCCCTGCCGGCGTCGGGCGAGCGGTCAACAAGGCCGTCGTCGGCTGCCTCATGGCGATCTTCTTCGTGAACCTCGTGTTCACGCAATGGTTCCTCGCCCTGTTCCCGGACGTGAGCGTCTTCCGTTGAGCCTCTCGGTCCGCAATGGCACCACCGCCTTCGACCCGCCGCCGGATCCGCGCGGCACGCTGCAGACCGCCGGAAGCATCACGCACTTCGGCTGGCGGCTCATGCGGTCGCTGGCCCACATCCGGCCCTACCTCGGCGAGGCGCTCCGCCAGGCGGCGATCATCGCGACCGGATCGGTGCTCGTCATCGTAAGCGTCGCCTTCCTCGCCGGTGCGTCCTGCGGCCTGGAGTCCAGCTCGCTGGCGCGCGCGTTCGGGGCGTCGCCGGTCGCCGGGGGCTTCAGCACGTGGTGCACGCTGCGCGAGGTCGTCCCGTTCGTGTTCGGCTACATCCTCGCCGCGAAGGTCGGCTGCGGCATGGTCGCCGAGCTCAGCGCCATGCGCGTGGCCGAGGAGATCGACGCCCTGGAGTCGATGGGCGTGCGGTCGCTGGCCTACCTCGGCGGGACCCGCCTGCTCGGTGCGGCGATCGCCCTGCCGGCCGCCTACGTCCTCGCCATCGGGACGTCCTACGCCGCGGCCTACCTCATGAGCGTCGAGCGCTTCGGCGACGTCTCACCGGGCACATGGAAGCTCTTCTTCTTTGCCTTCCAGGACCCATGGGACCTCGTCTTCTCGATGACCAAGGGCCTGGTCATCGCCGTGTACGTCATCGTCGTCGCGATCCACCACGGCTACGGGTTGCGGGCCCGCGGGCCGGTGGACGTCGGCGTGGCGACCGCACGCTCGATGGCCACGAGCATCATCGGCGTCACGCTGATCTCGACCGTCGGCACGCTCATCTTCTGGGGCGCCAACCCGCGGATCCCCTTCGGCTGATGTCCCGTCGCACGCCCAGCACCACCCGTGGCTTTGCGGTTGCCGCCCTGCTGGCGGTGGCGGCGGTCGTCGTCGTGGTGGCCGGCCACGGCGCGCCGACGCGGACGGTGACCGGGACGTTCGACAGCGTGCGCGGCCTCGTGGAGGGTGCCGAGGTACGGGCCGGGGGCGTCAAGGTCGGGCGCGTGCAGCGGATCTGGCTCGCGGGCGACGGGACGCCGCGGGTGCGGATGGCGGTGCGGCAGGACTACCCGCTGCGCCGCGGCGCCCGGGCGGCCGTGCGCCTGGGCTCGCTTTCCGGGGAGTTCAACCGGTACGTCGCGCTGACGAGCGGCACCGGACCCTCATTCGGCGACGGCGACCGACCGATCACGCTGACCCGCAGCGCCACGGACTCCCCGGTCGAAGTCGACGAGGCCCTCAGCGCGCTGACCCCGGCTACCCGGGCCGACGTGCGCGCTGCGCTCCGCGGGCTGCGGACCGGCCTTCAGGACCGCGGACCTCAGGTCGCCCAGACGCTGAAGCACACCGTCAGCGCGCTGTCTGAGACGGCCGCGGTGCTCGGTGACGTCGACGCCGACGGTGCCGCCCTGCGCTCGCTGGTGACCGACAGCCGCCGTATCACCGACGCCCTCGCCGGCCGCCCACGGCGCCTGGCCGTCCTCGTCGACGAGCTTGGTGCCACCCTGCACACGACCGCCGGCCGCCAGGAGGCGCTGCGCCGCACGATCGCCGTTCTGCCGGCCGCGCTCCGCGAAGGACGCGGCGCGCTCGCCCAGGTCCGCGCCGCCACGCCCGGCCTGCGGGCGCTCCTGCGCGAGGCCGCCTGGGGCCTGCGCGAGCTCGCCCCCGCCGCCGGTGAGCTGCACAGCGCGCTGAGGGCCGGCACCCCGGCCCTGGCGCAGGCCGCGGCGCTGACGCGGACGGCGCCCGCCGAGCTGAGCGCCCTGCGCCCGTTGCTGCGCGATGCTCGCACGGTGGCCGCCGAGCTGACTCCGGTGCTGCGCCGCGCCGGCCCGATCCTGGACCAGACGCGCGTGCGCCTCCCGGACTTCTTCTCGTTCTTCGCCGGCTGGGCGGACTTCACGAGCAACTACGACGCCAACGGGCACGGCGCCCGCGTCGGTCTGGTGCTGCCGCCGGCCTCCACGACGGTGCTGGACCCCAGCCGCTACGAGGCCGGGCAGCTCGAGGCCCCGTATCTGCGCACACCCGGGGTCCTGGCCGGCGTGCCGTGGACGGACTACGCGGACTCCTTCGTCGCCGGTGGCACCGCCGCTCCCGACGTGGCCGGCGGAACCCCGGCCAGGGGTGGGCGATGAGGGGCCGCTGGCCGGTCGTGATCGTCGCGGTGGGCGCGCTGGTGGGCGCGGGACTCGTCGCGCTGCTCGCGCACGGCCGCGAGGACCCCACGTTCACCGCGCGCTTCACGAACGCGCGCGGGCTCGTGGCGGGCACCGACGTGCGCGTGGGCGGGGCGATCGCCGGTCGGGTCCGGGAGGTCGCCCTCGCCGACGACGGCACGGCGCTCGTGCGCTTCACCGTCGACGACCCACGGGCGCGGCCCCGGACCGACGCCGCCGCGGGGATCCGGCCCGTCGACCTGCTCGGGGACAACTACCTGTCGCTCTCCCCGGGCTCGGCCCGCGGCGCGCTGGCCCGCGCGATCCCGGCCTCGCGCACGAGCAACGCCCCCCGCCTGGATCAGCTGCTCGGCGCCTTCCGTCCCCCGGTTCGGGACGCCCTGCGCACGGTGCTCGTGGAGGGTGGCCTGGCGCTGGACGCCCGTGGCACCGACGTGGCGAGCAGCGCCGTCGCGCTGCGCCCCGCGCTGGAGGCGGCCGACGCGGCGGCCGAGGAGCTCGACGCGCAGAACCGCGCGCTCGTCCGCGCCGTCACCAGCGCCGACCGCGCCGCCGGCCAG
>JAOPZJ010000261.1 GCA_025964155.1 Solirubrobacterales bacterium | reverse complement strand
GGCGGCCGCCGGGGGCTGGGGCGGCAAGCGGCGGGGCGGCTGGTCCACGGGCGTGCTGCGCCGCGGGCCGGCCAGCCACGACGCGACCAGCGTGGGCGCCAGGTCGGTGCGGTCGGCCACCGTCCGGACGAGCTCCTCGCGCAGCGCGCTGGGCGGGATGTCGCCAAAGACCGGACGCAGGAGGTCGATCGCGGCATCCTTGCCCTCGGCGGTCCGCAGGTCCGCGGAGTCCAGTGCCCGCTGGACGCGGAAGGTGACAAACGGAACGCTCGCGGCGACGAGCCGGCGCATCGCCTCCGCGCCCTGCTCCTGCACGAGGTCGGCGGGATCAAGGCCCGGGGGCAATGGCACGACGCGCAGCTGGAGCTTGCGCCCGGCCGCCACGCGCGCGGCGCGCAGCATCGCCTCCTGGCCCGCGCTGTCGGCGTCCAGTGCAAGCAGCACGACGGGCGCCAGGCGCGCGAGCTCCGTCACCTGGTCGCTGGTCAGCGACGTGCCCATGAGCCCGACGGTGTTGCGCAGCCCGGCCTGGTGCAGCGCGATCACGTCGGTGTAGCCCTCGGCGAGGATGACGGCGCCCGCCTTCGTCGCGTGCACGCGCGCGATGTCTGAGGCGTAGACGTTCTTGCCCTTGTGGAAGACGGGCCCGTCGTTTGAGTTCAGGTACTTCGGACCCTTGTCGTCCTCGGCCAGGCGCCGGGCGCCGAAGCCCATGACCTGCCCCTTGCGATCACACAGCGGGAACGTGATGCGGGCGCGGAAGCGGTCGTACGGCGCCCCGCCCTTCTGCGAGCGGATGACGAGCCCGGCGTCCAGCAGCTCCTGCTCGGTGTAGCCGGCGCGGCGCGAAGGGATGAGGACGGCGTCCCATTTGCGCGGGGCGTAGCCGACGCGGAACTCCCGCAGCAGCTGCTCGTCCAGCCCACGCTCGGCGAGGTACGCGCGGGCGTTCGCGGCCTCGCGGGACTCCCACAGGTTCCGGACGTAGAAGTCGGCGGTGCGCCGCAGCAGCTCGGTCAGCCGCGACTGCTGCAGCCGGCGGCGCGCGGCGGCCGGGTCCTCGTCCTCGAGCTCGAGCTCCACCCCGTAGCGCTCGGCCAGGTACTCGAGGGCGGCGACGAAGTCCAGGCCCTCCTTCTTCTGGACGAAGCTGAAGACGTCGCCGCCCTCACCACACCCGAAGCATTTGAAGAACTTCTCGTCCGCGTTGATGTTGAACGACGGCGTGCGCTCCTCGTGGAACGGGCACAGCCCCTTGTAACTCGCAGGGCCGGCCTTGCGCAGGTCGCTGTACTGCCCGACCAGATCCAGGAAGTTGACCGCGTCGCGGACCTTCTCCTTGCTGTCTGGTGTGTACCGGGCCATGAGACATGAGCGTACCGGTGGCAGGCGTCGTCCTCACCGTGGTGCACGCGGGCGCCACCGACCGCCGGTGTGGCACGATGGCGGCGATGGATGCGGTCACCGCCCGCGAGGATCGCTTCCCGCACTTCGACGCCCTCCGGGCCATCGCGGCGGTCAGCGTCGTCCTGTTTCACGCCGTCGGGTTCTGGGGCGGCGGGCTGGCTGACGGGGCGGCCGGGCGCGCGTTCATCGCCCGGTTAGAGGTCGGCGTCCCCGTCTTCCTGGCGATCTCCGGCTTCCTGCTCTACCGGCCGTTCGTGGCCGCGCACGCCGCCGGCCGCGCCCGTCCGGCCACCGGTGCCTACGCCTGGCGACGGTTCCTCCGCATCGTCCCCGCCTATTGGGTCGCCCTGACCCTCAGCGCCGTCGCGCTCTCATGGACGTACGTGTTCGACGGCGCCGACTGGCTGACCTATTACGGCTTCGGACAGCTGTACACGGTCCCAGCGCTGGGCCGCGGCGCCATCGCGCCCGCCTGGACGCTCGGGATCGAGGTCAGCTTCTACGCGTTCCTGCCGCTCTGGGCCGCGGGCCTCCGGGCGCCGGACAGACGCGGCCCGGACCGTTCGCGGGACCAGATCCTGCGCCGTCACGCCACGGCGGTCGGCGGGCTGTGGGTGGCGAGCGTGTTGTACTCGGTCGTGCTCTTCGCCACCGGAGCGGTCGCCGATCCTGTGCGGACCAACGATCCGGCGCTGCTGGCGCTCCCCGGCACCCTTGACACCTTCGCGCTGGGCATGGCTCTCGCGGTGGCCAGCGTGGCGCTCCAGGGCCGCCCGCTGCCACGCCTCCTGGCCGCGATCGAGCGCCGGTCGTGGCTGCCGTGGGCGCTCGCCCTGACGGCGTTCTGCGCGTCGGCGGTGGCGATCGGGCTGACGGGGGCTCCGGACCAGGCGGTTTCCCCCGCGCAGTACCTGGCGAAATGGCAGCTCTACGGGCTGGTCGCCGTCGGCCTCCTGTGGCCCGCCGTCTTCGGCGACCAGCGCCGCGGCGCGGTCCGGCGACTCCTCGGTCTGGCGCCGCTGGCCTGGGTCGGGCTCGTGTCCTACGGCGTCTATGTCTGGCACTGGCCGGTCCTCATGCAGTTGCAGCGGTGGGACCTGGGCGCTGCCGGCGTCCACCCCTACGTGCTGTGGGGCGTGACGGGACTCCTGGCCACCCTCGTCCTCGGCGCCCTGAGCTACGCCGTGGTCGAGCGGCCTGCGCTGTCGCTCAGGCGGTTCGTCGGTCCTGGTCGGACGCGTCAGCCGACGAAGCCGTCCGGGACGGCGAGCGATTCGAAGGTCCGGATGCAGTAGCGGTCGGTCATCCCCGCCACGTAGTCGGTGATCCGCTGCGGTTGATCGGCGCCCGGGGCACCGCCGCCATCCGGCGGACCGTCGGGCAGGGCGACGTAGTGGTCAAAGAGCGTACGGATCACCTGGCGGATCTTCGCGTGCTCACGCCGGGCGGCCTCGCCGAGGTAGACGTACTCGAACATGAATGCGCGCAGGGCGTCCATGGCGTCCCCCGCCTCGGCACCCTGCACGATGTCCCCAGCGGGCCTGGAGTGCTCGACGAGATCGTGCACGAGGCGGTCGATGCGCACGGATCCCGTGGTGCCGAGCACGTCGATCGCGTCCTGCGGCAGATCGCGTTCGCGCAGGACGCCCGCCCGGATCGCGTCGTCGATGTCGTGGTTGATGTAGGCGATGCGGTCGACGATCCGCACGATCCGTCCTTCCAGCGTGCGCGGCATCGGCGCGCGGCCCGAGTGGCACAGGATGCCGTCGCGGACATCCTCGTTGAGGTTCAGGCCGGTGAAGCCCCGCTCGAGCACGTCGACGATCCGCAACGACTGCTCGAAGTGCATGAAGTGGCCCTGATAGTGCTCGCGGAGCGCCTCGTCGAGGAACTGCTCGCCGATATGGCCGAACGGCGGGTGGCCGAGGTCATGCCCGAGGCCGATGGCCTCGACGAGGTCCTCGTTGAGGTCGAGTGCCCGGGCCACCGTCCGCGCGATCTGGGTCACCTCGATCGTGTGGGTCAGGCGGGTGCGGTAGTGGTCGCCTTCGGGTGCGACGAACACCTGGGTCTTGTGCTTGAGGCGGCGGAAGGCCTTGCTGTGGACGATGCGGTCCCGGTCACGCTGCAAGGGGCTGCGCAGGCCGCAGTCGTCCTCCGGGGTCAGTCGCCGGGCGGGGTACGAGCGGGCCGCCAGCGGGGAGAGCTGGCTGTCCTCCCAGGCCTGGCGGCGCGCGGCGAAGGCCGCGGCGACCGGGCCGGGCTCGGCGTGGGGATCCATCCCGTGATCATGCCGCAACGGCCCAGCGGACCGTTGCGGCCGCGGGCCGTCGGTACGGTTGGCCGATGCTCGCGCTCACCGCCACCGCCATCGCGCCGCACATCGCCCTGACGGAGGTGCCGGACCCTGAGCCGTTGCCGTTCGAAGCGCTCGTGCGGGTCACCGCCTTCTCGCTGAACCGGGGCGAGGTCAGGCGACTGGCCACCCTGCCCGAGGGCGCGCAGACCGGCTGGGATGTCGCCGGCGTCGTCGAGCGCCCCGCCGCCGACGGCAGCGGCCCGCCGGCGGGCACGCGCGTCGTCGGACTCGTCATGGGAACGGCGTGGGCGCAGCTCGCGGCCGTCCCGACCGCGGTGCTCGCCCCGCTGCCCGACGGTGTCACCGACGCGCAAGCCGCGACCCTGCCGATCGCGGGGCTCACGGCGCTGTACGCGCTGCAGATCGGCGGCCTCGTGCTGGCTCGGCGCGTGCTCGTCACCGGTGCCACCGGCGGCGTGGGCCGCTTCGCCGTCCAGCTCGCGAAGCTCGCCGGCGCCCACGTCACGGCGCTCGTCCGCAACGAGGCTGCCGCCGATGACCTGCGCGCCCTCGGGGCGGACGAGGTGCTCACCGCCATCGACGGCGAGTACCACGTCATCGTGGAGGGGGTCGGCGGGCCCGTGCTCGGGGAGGCCGTGGGGCACGTTGCGGCGAACGGCACCATCGTGTCGTTCGCCTCCACGGTGCCCGAGCCGGTCAGCTTCCCCACCCGTGAGCTCTTCGGGCGTGCCCCCGGCGCGCGGCTGCATGGCCTGTACATCTTTCCCGAGCTGCGGCGCGAGGGCACCGGTAGCGAGGACCTCGCCCGCCTGGCCGCGCTGGTGGCCGACGGCCGACTGGACTGCCAGATCACCTACGAGGGGTCCTGGCGCGCTACGGCCACCGCGATCGAGGGCCTCCTCGACCGCTCCATCACCGGCAAGGCCGTCCTGCACGTGGACTGACGGTACCCGCCGCGTCAGGGCCCGCTCGCGGGGGCCGCGAGATGCAGCATGCGCCCGGCCGCCCGGT
>JAOPZJ010000255.1 GCA_025964155.1 Solirubrobacterales bacterium | reverse complement strand
CGACGCCGAGGCGCGCGCCGCGGTCGTGGACGGGTTCCGCGCCGCGCTCGAGGCGATCTCCGGGCGGCGCGGGCTGCAGACGGAGGTCACGACGATCACCCACGACGACCCCGCGGTCTGCAGCCCGATCGTCGTCGATGCCGTCCGCGGCGCCTGCGACGAACTGGCCCAGCCGTACCTCGACGTCATCAGCGGTGCGTACCACGACGCGATGGTCCTCGGCGCGCACGTCCCGATCGGGATGATCTTCGTGCCGAGCGTCGGCGGCATCAGCCACTCCCCGCTCGAGTTCACGGCGGCGGGGGACATCGACCGCGGGGTCCGCGTCCTGGCGGCCACGCTGCGCCGCCTCGCCGCGATCGACTGACGCCGTGGACTACGACCTGCTCATCCGCGGCGGCCTCGTCGTCGCGCCCGGTGGCGTGCGCGCGGCCGACGTCGCGATCGTCGACGGCGCCATCGCCGGCGTCGGGCCGCAGCTCTTCGGCAGCGCCGGCGAGGAGCTCGACGCGACCGGGCTGCACGTGCTGCCCGGCGGCATCGACATGCACGTGCATTGCGACGAGCCGGGCCGCACCGAGTGGGAGGGCTTCGCCACCGCGACCGCGGCGCTCGCCGTCGGCGGCCTCACCGCCTTCGCCGACATGCCGCTGAACTCAACGCCCGCGACGGTCGACGTCGGAGCCTTCGATCGCAAGCACGCCGCGGCCGGGCGCAGCGCCCGCGTCGACTTCGCGCTCTGGGCCGGCCTCGTCCCCGGCCACCTGGACCAGCTCGACCCCCTGCACGAGCGCGGCGTCATCGGGTTCAAGGCGTTCATGAGCGAGACGGGCGTGCCGGACTTCCGCCCCGCCGACGACGACACGCTGCTGGAGGGCATGCGCCGGGCCGCCGCGCTCGGCGCCCTCGTCGCCGTGCACGCCGAGAACACGGCGATCGTCACCGCGCGCGCCGAGCGCGCCGTCGCCGCGGGCCGGGGGGACGCCCGCAGCTGGCTTGACTCGCGGCCGCCCGTCGCCGAGCTCGAGGCGATCGAGCGCGCCCTCACCTTCGCGGCCGACACCGGCTGCCGCCTGCACGTCGTGCACGTAAGCACCGCGGAAGGCGTGGCGCTCATCCGGCAGGCGCGGGCCGAGGGCGTCGACGCCTCCTGGGAGACGGCGACCCACTTCCTCGCGCTGACGGAGGAGGACGTCGTCCGCCTCGGCCCGGTCGCGAAGTGCGCCCCCGTCCCCCGCGACGCGGACAACCGCGCCCGGCTGTGGGACCTCGTGGCGACCGAGCCAGACGCGATCGTCGCCTCCGACCACTCGCCCTGCGCGCCGGAGATGAAGGCGACGGACGACTTCTTCGCCGCTTGGGGCGGCGTCAACGGCTGCCAGTCGACGCTCGGCGTGCTGCTCGACGGCGTCGGCGAGGGCCGCCTCGGCCTCGCGGCCGCGTCCGCCGCGATCGCGGGGAACGTCGCGGCGCGGCTGCAGCTTCCGGCCAAGGGCCGGATCGCCGCCGGGTGCGACGCGGACCTCGCGCTCGTCGACCTGGACCACGCGTGGTCGCTCACCGCCGGGGAGCTCCGCTACCGCCACCGGATGAGCGCCCTCGTCGGCATGCCGATGCGCGGCGCGGTGCGCCATGTCCTGAGCCGCGGGCGGGCCGTCGTCCGCGACGGCGACGTCGTCGAGGACGTCCGGGGCCGGCTCCTGCGCCCCGCGCCGGCAGGGTGAGCGGGGTGCTCGTCCTCACCCGCGACGACGTCCGGGCGCTCATCCGCATCGACGAGGTCATCACCGCCGTCGAGTCCGCGCACGCCGCGCTCGCGCGCGGCGCGGCGACCCAGGCGATCGACCACGCGACCGCCCTCTCCGGCGCCGGCGTCATGCTCCCGATGGCCGCCGCGATCACCGCTCCACCGGTCGCCGGCGTGAAGGTCCTCGCCGACGTGCCCGAGAACGCCGATCGCGGCCTGCGCGCCCAGCACTCGACGATCACGCTCGTCGACCCGGCCACGGGAAGGTGCCTCGCCCTGCTCGACGGGATCGAGATCACGCTGTACCGCACCGCGGCGGCCTCGGCTGTCGCGACGCGTCTGCTCGCCCGCGCGGACGCGCGCACCCTCGGCCTCATCGGCGCCGGCGCCCAGGCCCGCTCGCACCTGGCCGCGCTGGGCACCGTGCGCGACATCGAGCGCGTCGTCGTCTGGAGCCGTACGCGCGCCACGGCCGAGCGCTTCGCGGCCGAGCACGCAGACACAGGCCTCTCCGTCGTCGTCGCCGACCGTCCCGAAGACGTCGCGCGTGCCGCCGACGTCCTGTGCACGCTCACCCCGTCGCGCGAGCCGTATGTCCGCGGCGCGTGGTTCGCGCCCGGGCTGCACGTCAACGCCGTGGGGGCGCCGCCGCGGCCCGACCACCGCGAGGTCGACTCCGACGGGCTCTGCCGCAGCGTCGTCGTCGTGGACGACCTTGGCTCGGCGCTGGACCGCTCCGGGGAGATCTGCGTCCCGATCGCCGAGGGGGCGATGACGTCCTCCGACATCCACGCCGACCTCGGTCAGCTGATCTGCGGCACGCGACCGGGACGCACGAGCGACGACGAGATCACCCTCTTCGACTCCGTGGGCCTGGCGCTGCAGGACATGGCCGCCGCCCACACCGTGCTCGCACGCGCCCGCGAAGCGGGCATCGGCGCCGACATCGACATCCATCAAGGAAGGAACGACCGATGAGCACACCCCGAGTCGAAACGCTCTTGCAGGGCTTCGAGCCAGATTTCTCGTTCACCCCGGCTCCGAGGATCACCGAGCCGGAGTTCGCGTCTCGCGTGGAGCGTCTGCGCCGCGCGGCGACCGTCGCCGGATATGACGCGCTACTCGTCCACGCCGACGGCGCGCCGCACTATGCCACGACGAACCGCCACCTCCGGTACGCGTGCGACTGGGGGCGCGAAGGGATCCTCGTCATCCCGACGGACGCCGACCGAGGCCTGCACCTCCTGTCGTTCTTCAGCGCCGCGGCGATCCTCCCTCCGGCGGGCGAGGCCGTCGGTGTCGAGGCAATCTGGCAGGTCAGCCCGAACGGCCGCGAGTACTCCGGGCGACCCGGCGACTCCACGCGCCGGACGGCCGCCGCCTGCGCTGGGGTCCTGCAGGACCTCGGGTACGCGTCCGCGTCGCTCGGCGTCGCCGGGGACGCCTCGTCGTGGCGCTACTTCGACCTCGTCGCGCAGCAGCTGCCCCACGCGCGCCTCGCGTCGGCCGGCGACGCCTTCGAGCGGCTGCAGCAGCGGCACTCCGCCGCCGAGCAGGCCCAGCTCCGCACGGCCGCGCAGCTCATCGACATCGGCTACCAGGCCGCCTGTCACGTCACGCGGCCCGGCGTCACCGACCACGAGATCTACGCGGCGTTCACGTTCGCGCAGATGGCTCGCGGCGGCGAGACCGGGGACGGCTACCAGATCGGAATCAACCGGTGGGGGACCGCCTGCGGCAAGCCCTACGGCCACGTCGTGCGCAGCGGCGACCTCATCAACATCTACGTCTCGACCGTCACCTACCACGGCTACTCGGCCCAGGCCGCGCGGATGATGGCGGTCGGCGCGATCACCGAGGCGCAGGAGGAGACGCTCGAGATGTGCACCGAGGCCGTTCGCAGGGCAGAAGCGCTCATCCGGCCCGGCGTCCAGTTCTGCGAGCTGCATCGCGCGGCCTTCTCCTCGTACCTGGAGCGGGGCTACCTCACAGACGACACCACGGCCACGATGCCGTTCACCTGGGCCGCGATGGACGACGGTCGGCCCCGGCGCATCCCCGACCAGTACGTGCCCGACGAGGACCTCGAGCGGCAGGGCGGGCGCCTCAACCACGTCTATCCCGCGCTGGCCGGACCACACAACCCGAACCTCGGTCACCAGGTTGGCATCTACAGCCCCAACGAGTTCAACATCACCTCGCATAACACCGACCGCGCGGAGCCCGGGATGGCGTTCGTGCTCCACGCCCAGTGGCTCGATCCGATGAGCTCAGGAGCGAACATCGGGGACTGCTACCTCGTGACCGAGACCGGCTACGAGAACCTCACCTGTCACAGCCCGCTCGAGACGTTCCGGGTGCCGGCGTAATGGACGAGCGCGGGCGGGCGCCCGCCCGCCGGTCCGTTCGTCGATCCGATCGGCGGCTCGCTTGCCTTCATGAGGGCACGGTTCGGCTTCTCCTATCGCGTGCGAGCGCTAGCCAGCGCCAATCGCCGCTAAACGCGATCACAAGCTCCTGCCCAAGCGAAAGTTGAACCGCGCCTCGCAAGCGGGACTACCGTTGACTGCGTGGGACACCCGTCACGTGCCCGTTTACCGCCCGATCGGTCACGAGCGCTGGCCGCGAGGGGTGAGTTGCACGAGCTCGTCTGCGTGCTGCCGGACCGCGAAGAACGCCACGCGAGCACTGAGTTCCTTGGCAGCGCCATCGGACACACGATCACGCTGCGTCCGCCGCAGGAGCCACCTCACCCGGCGGCAGTGGCGGTCCGGCGCCTCCCAGTAGTAGTCGGACTCGATGCGCCCAATGCTCACGCTCCTGGTGGCGCGCTCCGGGTGCACCAGCAGGTCGCCGACCTCGGGCTCGAACGCGAAGCGCAGCAACACACCTGCCCACGCGGCCACAGTTCCGGTCTTGGCTGCGGGATTGGAGGCCGTGAGCTCGCGCTTCACCGCAGCCCGATCCTCGCCAACAGTGTGTAGATCGCGGACGCCGGGACGGTCAAGCACGACCACCCCAGTGTCTAGGAAGGGCGAGCGTGGCCCGCCGGCGTGAATACCCCATACGTTCATCGCCCCAGTCTGCCGCGGAACCGCTCGTTGTCGCGTGCTCCGTCGCGTGCCGGGAGATGTCCGATCAGTCCGGGCTCGCTGCCGGCGTGACCGCGATGACGTCGAGTTTGCCGAGCTGCGCGAAGTCGTCGGGGTTGCAGGTGTAGAGGGGCAGTCCGTTGGCCAGGGTCGTGGCGGCGATCAACAGGTCGACCTGGCGTCCGCGTGGTTTGCGGCCAGCCGCGATGACGGCGGCGTAGACCTGGCCGTAGGCCCGCGCGGCGGCGGTGTCGAAGGGGAGAGGGTGGAACGTCGCTTCCGTGCGCTGGAGCCGGTCTTGGCGGCGTGCTCGTTCTTCGGAATCGTTGGTGGCCAGTGGGCCGGCGGCGAGTTCAGCAAGCGTGATGGCGGTGATCGCCAGCTCGCGCGGCAGATCTTCGGCGCGGATCTGATGCAGTGCGATGACGACGGACGTGTCGATGACGCCTCGACCCAGCTCAGGCACGCGGGGTCGGGTCCTGATCGACGTGCGCGTCGATGTCCTCGCGGAAGCGCATCGCGTCGATCGCCGGCGCGCCTGCGAAGGCGGCAAGGGCAGCGTCGGCGGCCACGAACCGCCGAGTTTGGACTGGGCGCAGCTCGCCGGCCGGCACACCGTTGCGCGTGACGATGAACGTTTCCCCGCCGTCGAGGGCGCGCATGATCTCTCCGCTTGCGTTGCGCAGTTCGCGCTGGGTGATGCTCCTTGCCATGAGTCGATCGTAGCACGCGTGCTACGACCGTCTCGACCGCTGCTGCCGTCGACCGCAGGACGGGATCGAAACCTCGTGTCAGACGTCGTGTCAAAACTGTCCACGGAGGCCAAATCGCGTGTCGACGCCGGAGGACGCGGAAGTCGTCAGAGCCCTTGAAACAGGGCTTTTCGGGCGCCACGGGACGTGGTCGAACAGGGGCGATCTGCCCTCATAATCCGTCAGATCCTGGTTCGAGTCCAGGCCGCCCTATGATTCACTCCCTGCAAATGCGCGGGTTTTGTGGTCCCCAACCGGGCCATGCGCGCATCTTGTTACTCATTCTTGTTACTCAGGTGTCGCACGGCGTGCCGTGCGGCCCTCGGATCAGCGCCTTCGAGAGGAGGCACTGATGAGCGCTGAGACACCACCGGCCACCTGACGGTCGAGAACCGGCGGTCGGGCCGGGTCTACGTCGTGCGCTACACGACCGCGACGGGCCGGCCGACGCGGAAGGTACTCGGCGACGCGTGGGTCCGCGACAGCGGTCGGCGCACCGCGCGAGGTGCGGTGATCTGGCGGGCCGCAGACGGCCCGTGCCCCGAGGACCACCTGACGCCGAAGGCGGCGCGGGCGATGCTCGACGAGCTGCTCGCGGCGGAGCGCGGAGCGGACACGCCGCTGCGCAAGCTCACCGACGCGAGGATCGAGCGGCTGCAGTCGGAGCTGCTGATCAGCGGGCTCTCGCTGCGCACGGTGCAGAAGGCGATGGTGCTGCTGCACGGCGTGCTCGAGTTCGCCAAGCGCCGCGGCTGGATGGCGTCCAACCCCTGCGCGAACCTCGAGCGCATCAGGGTCAAGCGGCGCCGCGACCTCGTCGTGCTGAGCCCGGACGAGGTCTTCCTCGTCGCCGGCGCGGCCGCGCGGACGGACACGCCGATCGTCAAGGACCGCCGCGAGCTCTGACCGTCGACCCCGGCATCACGTGGGCCAAGCTCCACGCAATGGCCGAAGGGGCCGCGCTCGCGTCGAAGGAGCTCTACTGAGGGCCCGTGCAGGCGCGTAGCGTGCGCGTCAGCCGTACGATCCGCCCGCCCGTGAGCGTCACGCGCGCCGTCGCGTGGTGCGGTCGGCCGGCGCGCACCCGCTGGCGCGGGACGTTCGCGCCGACGCTTCGGCCGTCCACCGCGAAGCGCACTTGTTGCACGAGGTCGCGGTCTGCGCCGCTTACCGAGAGCCGCAGCCCGGACTTGGAGCAGTGCTGCGCGAGTGTCAGCGCCGGCTTGCGCGCCGCGAACGCCGCGGCCTGCTTGTCCGCCAGCGCGACGAGATTCCCGAGAGCGAGGTTCGTGTCGAGGATGTGGAGGCCCCAGTCGGGCGTCGGTGCCGGGTTGAGCTTGCGCGCCGCGCCGATCGGGCGGACCATCAGCACGTTGGCCGGCCCGGAGTGTTCGCAGTGGGCGGTGTAGCGGTCGCGCGGCTGGACCCATGGGGTGGCCGCGGTCGGCGGCGGGCCGCTGAACATGATTCCGAGCGCGGTGCCGACGAGGCCCGGATAGGCCGAGGTCGGCAGGAGCGTCGTCAGCGGGCTCTCGACGTTGGCGCCGAGTGAGGCCGGATTGGTGCACGCGACCTCGTACTGCGGGCCTGCGGGCAGGTCGATGCCGGTGATGTCGGTCGGCGGGGAGGCGCCGAAGCGCGTGTTGCTCGGGGGAGGATCGCCGAAAGACGCGTAGGACACGACGCAGCCGAACTGGTCTGCGGTGGTGCACAGCGGGATCTTCGTGAAGTCGCCACCGGTCGTCTGCCCGGGCTTGACGAGGACGTTGCCGCCGGGGAGCAGCGCGGAGATCAAGAGGCGCCGCTTGGCCGGGTTGTTCTCGACCTCCTTGCGGATCAGCGCGCGCAGGATGGTGCTGCCCTGGGAGTGCCCCATGAGGACGACACCGCGGCCGTGGTTGTCGTGTGCCAGGTAGTCCTTCCAGGCCTCGAGGACGTCGCCGTAGGCGATCTTCCGGCCCGCCTTGCGTTGCTCGACCGAGCCGGTGTAGATCGAGGGGAGCGTGAGCTGGCGGTACATCGGCGCGAACACGCGGCAATGCTGCGAGAAGCGCGAGGCCTGGTAGCGCGTCATCGCGATCACCTCCGGATCCTTCGTCTTGTCGGCGTTGACCGTGACCTGCTGGCTGACCGTGGGGTAGACGTAGAAGCAGTCGAACTTCGGCGCGCTCGCAAGGCTGGGATCGGTGACCGTGTCGCGGCCGTCGGACTGCTGGACGGTCGTCTTGAGGCTCTGGAGGCACGGGTCAGGAGCGGCCCCGGGCTTGCAGAGCCAGACGACGTCGGCGCTCGCTCCGGTAGCGGCACAGGCGCAGGCCAGCGCCGTCGCGACCGCGACGGCCAGTGTCTGGACGATGCGTCGCCGGTCCATGTCAACCTTGCGCAGCATCATGCGGCCACCGTCTTGAACTGGTCGCGGTCGCCGGCCCGCGCAGTGCTTGCGTGCTCGTAGAGCGCGGGCTCGAAGTGGCGGGTGCGGCGGCCGTACTCGACGTGTGAGCCGACCCAGACCTGGGTGACCTTGCCCGCGTCGGTCGTGTACCAGCCGGGGCAGCCGGCGGTGAACACACGCGACGTCATCCGCTGTTGGAGTTCGTCGTTGAAGTCGCGGTGGACGTCGTCGCGCACGTCGATCCAGCGCTCGCTGCTCGTTGCCAGGTACTGAATCGCTTGACGCATGTAGGCCGCCTGTCGCTCGAGGAGATAGATGATGGTGTTGGTCAGCGAGCCGGTGTTCGGCCCGTAGGACATGAACAGGTTCGGGAACCCACGGGCGGACAGGCCGAGGTAGGCCTCAGGCCCGTCCTTCCAGGCGTCACGGATGTCCTGGCCGTCCCTGCCGGTGATGCGCATCGGCGACAGGAACTCGGTGGCGGCGAACCCGGTGCACCAGACGATCACGTCGGTCGGGATCACGCGCCCGTCGCTGGTGGTGACGGAATGCGCGCCGACGCTCGCCACAGCGGCGCCGATGACGTCGACGTCCTCGCGTGCGAGCGTGGGATACCAGTCGCTCGAGAGCAGGATGCGGTTGCAGCCCAGCGGGTAGTCAGGAGTGATGGCGGCACGCTTGGCCGGATCTTCCACGACCTTGCGCACCTGACGCAGCCGGCGGCGTTCCAACCCGCGGCGGATCGGGTCGACCTTGCGCAGCACCAGTGGGTAGCGCGCTTCAAACCACCACCACGTCGCGTTGTGGTAGGCGCGCAGGAGCAGGGGGACGCGGCGCATCAGCGTCTTCTCCACGCGTGTCGGCGTCCAGTTGCGCTTCTCGAGCACCCAACTTGGGGAACGCTGCACGACGGTCAGGTGCGCGTCCTGGTCGGCGATCGCAGGGACGACCTGGATCGCGGTGGCGCCGCCGCCGACGACCACCACGCGCTTGCCGTCCAGCTCGACGTCGTGCTCCCATTGCGCGGAGTGGAACTGGTGGCCCGCGAAGGTGTCGCGGCCGGGGACGTCGGGCAGCTTGGGGCGGCTGAGCTGGCCGGTGGCGCAGATCAGCACGGTCACGACGAGCTGCTCGCCGCCGGCGAGCTCGAGCGTCCAGGTACCCGCGTCTTCGTCGAACGCCGCGGCCAGCACCTCGCACTCGAAGCGCACGTGGTCGCGAACACCAGAATCGACCGAGACCCTGCGCAGGTAGTCGCGAATCTCGGATTGGTCGCCGAAGCGCTGGGACCAGTCGTCGCTGAGCGCGTGCGAGAACTGGTAGATGACCGACGGGACGTCGCACTGCGCGCCCGGATAGGTGTTGGCCTGCCACACCCCGCCGACCTCGGCGGCGCGTTCCAGCACGACGAAGTTCTCGATCCCGGCACGCTTGAGCTCGATCGCGGCCGCCAGGCCGCCGAACCCGCATCCGATGATCGCGACCGAGGGGGTGTTCTGGTCCATGCAGGCACGCTAGGCCGGGGACCCGGCAGCGACCATGCCCTTTGCGGACACCGTATTGTCATCTTCGGACATGGCCGCGGTTTTGCCCACAGCTCCCCCTGCCTGGGACTACCGCCGCAGCACGGCGGCCGCGCGCATCCTCGTGGAGCTCGCCGCCGAGCACGGCGTCGCGCCCGAGGACTGCCTGGCCGGCACCGGGCTGACGACCGCCGCGCTCGCGGACACGGCCACCGAGATCGAGGCGGGCCAGGAGCTGGCGATCGCTCGCAACCTCGTCGCGACGATCGGTGACCTTCCCGGCCTCGGCGCCGACGCCGGCCTGCGGTACACGATCGGCAGCTTCGGCATCTGGGGCTTCGCGCTGCTGACGTGCCCCACCACGCGCGATGTCGCGCGGCTCGGGGTCCGCTACGCGGCCCTGTCGTTCGCGTTCATCCGCCCGTCGTATGAGGAGGACGCCGATGAGGGCCGCGTCGTCCTCGACGACAGCGAGATCCCGCGCGACGTACGCGCGTTCCTCGTGGAGCGCGAGCTGGCGAAGCTGGCCAACCTGCTGCCGGTCGGACGCGGAGGTCGTGGCGGCTACCACGTCGAGACGAGCTTCGACGGCCAGCGCGCGGCCGCGTTGCGCACCCGCCTTCCCGGCGTCGACCTGCGCACCGGCCGGCCCCGTCACCTCCTCGCGCTGGACCACGCGATCCTCGACGCCCCGCTCCCACAGGCCGACCCCGTCACGGCGCGCGCGCTCGAGGACCAATGCGAGGAGCTCATGGAGCGCCGCCGACAGCGTCGCGGTCTCGCCGCGCAGGTCCGCGGGCTGATCCTCGCCCGCCTCGACGACCCGCCCACCATGGACGAGACCGCCCGGCGGCTGCACATCGATCCGCGCACGCTGCGCCGTAAGCTCGACGCCGAGCACACCTCCTACCGCGAGCTCACCGACGAGGTCCGCCGCACCATCGCCGAAGAGCTGATCACCACAGCCGGGATCTCGGTCGGCCAGGTCGCCGCCCGGCTCGGCTACCACGACGCCGCCGGCTTCACCCGTGCCTACAAACGCTGGACCGGCCAGACGCCCGGAGTAGCGCGAGCCTCGTCACGACGAGGGGCCTGACCGGTCAAAGCTCCGAATGGCGGGAGTCGCGCCCGATCGCCGCCGCGCGACGTAACGTCGAGTCGATGGGTGCGGTGGGAGGCGCCGTCGACCTCGACGTTCTTGCGACTGCCGGCGCGCTCGGCCATGCGCCGTTTCTGTGGCGATGACGGCCGCGGGCCCGGCGCTACCGTGGACCCGGTCGCCACGACTGCTTCCAGCCTCGACGCCCAGACCCGCCGCGCCCGTGTCGCGATCACCGCCGTCTTCGCGCTCAACGGGCTGCTGTTCGGCTCCTGGGCCGCGCGCATCCCGGCCGTGCGCGACCACGTCGGCGCCTCCAACGGCGCCCTCGGCGTCGCCCTGGGCTGCCTCGCGGTCGGCGCGATCGTCGCCATGCCGCTGGCCGGCGCGCTCGCCGTGCGGGTCGGCTCCCGCCGGGCCACGCGGCTGGCGCTGCTCGGTTCAGGCTTCGTCGTGGCCGTCGTCGCGCAAGCACCCTCGTTGCCGGTCCTCTTCGCGCTCACCTTCCTGCTCGGCGCCGGCAACGGGGCGCTGGACGTGACGATGAACGCCCACGGCGTCGCCATCGAGCGGCGCTACGGCCGGCCGATCCTGTCGGGCATGCACGCCGCGTTCTCGGCGGGCGGGCTGGTCGGCGCCGGGCTGGGGGCGCTGGCCGCCGGCGCCGGAGTCGGGGTCGGGGCGCATCTCGCGGTGGCCGCCGCCTTCGCCGTCGCGGTCGGGGTCATGTGGACGCGTGACCTGCTGCCCGGCCACGAGGACGCGGCCGCCACGGGCGAGCACCCGCTCTTCGTGCGTCCGCCGCGGCGCCTGTGGGCACTCGGGGCGCTGGCCTTCGCCTGTCTGGTCGTCGAGGGCGCGGCCGCGGACTGGAGCGCCGTCTACCTGCGCGACGACCTGGACGCCGCGGCGGGGACGGCCGCGCTCGGCTTCACCGCCTTCTCGGTGACGATGGTCCTCGGCCGCCTGTTCGGCGACGCCCTCGTCGCCCGCGTCGGCCCGACGGGCGTCGTCCGGGCCGGTGGCCTGGTGGCCGCGGTCGGCTTCGCCCTGGCCCTGGCCGCCGCCACGCCTCTCGCGGCGTTCGCCGGGCTGGCGTGCCTGGGCGCGGGCATGGCGGGCGTGGTCCCCATCGTCTTCCGGGCCTCTGGCCTGGTCGATGGGATCGCGCCCGGCGTCGCGCTCGCCGCCGTCTCGAGCACCGGGTACCTCGGCTTCCTGGCGGGCCCGACGATCATCGGCGGCACCAGCGAGCTGACCGGGCTGCCCGTCGCGCTCGCCCTCCTCGTGGCACTGGCGGCGATCGTGGCCGCGCTGGCGCGGACCGCGGCCCCGCGCGACGCCGCCGGCTACAGCAGCGCGCCGCTCAGGGACCGTGAATGCCGGGTGCCGACGTGATCTGACCCGCGGGCGTCCCTCACGGATCGGTGAACGGCGCGACGACCACGCCCGCGGTCGGTCGTCGACTCCCATGCTCGTAGCCGGCGCCGTCGACGAGCGTCAGCACGCGGGGCGCCCCGCCGGCCCCGGTGACGCGCAGCTGCAGGCCCGCGATGGAGCAGTGCACGACGAGGCGCTCGGTGTCGGCCGGGTCGCTGTAGCGCCAGGCGATCGAGGCAGGGGTGGGAGCGTCCACGGTGCCCGTCACGGTGAGCCCGGAGCCGGCCAGGCGGAACGTGCAGCCGCCCGCGTGGGGGTCCACGCGCGTGGCGATCAACCCGCGCGCGTCACCGAGCTTGTGCCGCGTGCCGTCCAGGTGCAGCCACCCTGAGCCGAGCCACGGCGTCAGGACCGGACCCAGCCGGACGCGGCCGAACGCGCAGTCCAGCCACGCGCCCGCGTCCTCGTCGAAGCCGATCGCCTGCATCCAGACCCATTCCGGCGTGTGCTCGGGCCCCCAGTTGTGGCCGACACACCCCCGCCAGCCCTCGAGGTCGATCCGCTGTCCGCCGACCTCGAGCTCCCCGTGCAGCGTCGTGGCCGGATGGATGCTCACCGGCTTGGCACGCGGCACCGGCCACCCGTACATCGCCTCCGCCGGCAGGCCCAGGGCCGGCGGTTCGCCGGTGTCGAAGCGCAGCGTCCACCGTGCCGCGCCCGGGGGGGCGGTGATGCGGCCGTCGGCACGGCCGAGGCCGATCACGCTGTCGCCGATCCGCACGTACGACGCGCCCTCGCGCGCGACCGGTGGGGCGTCGGGGTGGCTCTCCTTCAGCGCGACGGGGCCGTCGGCGGAACGGTCGAAGAACGTGAGCCACAGCGACCCGACCGGTCCGTGACCCGGACCCTGGTGCACCGTGTAGCGCAGCCACACCGCGCGGCCGCCCGCCGGGTCGGCCGCACGGATGAACCAGCTCTCGTACCCCGCGTCCAGCTCCGGGAAGCGCGCGCGCGTGAGGGGATGCGGAACGGAGGTCGTCGCCATGACAGTTCCGAACTCTATCCGGGCGTCAGATGGCCGCGCGCTGATGGCCGATCGCCACGCCGGGGACCCGCCACACCCGTGCGCGTGCGAGCATCCGCCGCCGTGCTGCGGATCCTGTTCTTCGAACCACGCATCCCGCCCAACACGGGCAACGCGATCCGGCTCGCGGCCGTGACGGGATGCGCGCTGCACCTTGTCGAGCCGCTCGGCTTCGACCTCACGGACGCACAGCTGCGACGGGCCGGCCTGGACTACCACGACCTGGCGAGCGTGACGGTGCATCCAGACCTGCACGCCGCCTGGACGGCGCTCGCACCGGAGCGCGTCTACGCGTTCAGTGCGCGCGCCACCCGCTCCTACGTCGACGTGGCCTACCAGCCCGACGACGTGCTGCTCTTCGGCCCCGAGCCGACCGGGCTGCCGGCAGAGGTCCTCGCCGACCCGCACGTGACCGACACGCTCACCATCCCGATGCTTCCCGGCCGGCGCTCGCTGAACCTCAGCAGCACCGCCTCGATCGCGGTCTACGAGGCGTGGCGCCAGCTCGGGTTCGCGGGGGCTTCTGGGTCTGGGTCTGCGGTGTGAGGTCTGGGTGCTGGCGCTTGTGGGGCATCGGTGCCGTGACCGCCTGTCCTCCACACACCGCCGTTGCGCGAGGGCGGGGCGCGCCCGCCCGTCTGGCCAGGCGGTAGGGTCGCCCGCGTCAACCGCATCCGAACGCCGCCTCAGGCCAGGAGAACCACCATGTCATCATCTATACGGGAAACCATTTCGGTCGGGGCCATGAGCGTGCGCTTCCTCGTGGAGGCCGATGCGTCCAACGGAACTGTCAGTGCCTTCGAAGTCGATGTCCCGGCCGACGCGAAGATGCCGGCTCCGCACAGTCACGACGGGTTCGAAGAGACGGTCTACGGACTCAAGGGCGTGGTGACGTACACCATCGACGGGACGCCGGTCGACATCGGTCCTGGCGACTGCGTGTGCATCCCGCGGGGCATCGTCCACGGCTTCGAGAATCGCGGGTCCGACGACGCGACGTTCCTCGCGATCGCGAGCCCCGGCGTCTTCGGGGCTGCCTATTTCCACGAGATCGGGGACGTCCTGGCGGCGGCAGCGGGCGGCCCACCGGACCGCGCGGCGATCGGTGAGGTCATGCGCCGCCACGGCCTGACGCCAGCACCGCCGACGTCCTGACACCCGGCCTGGCCCGCCCAGGGCCTAACCTCCCCGGCGTGCGCATGGACGTTCCGCAGGCAGAGCAGGACGAGTTCGCGGTCGCGGACGCCACTGCCGCGCGCGCGCAGGTGCGGACGGCGTCGTTCTCGGTCGTGGCCGCGTGCTTCCTCGTGGCGGTGAAGCTCATCGCCGGCATCATCTCCGGGTCGCTCGGCCTGCTCGCCGAGGCGGCGCACTCAGGCACGGATCTCGTCGCGGCGCTGCTGACGCTGTTCGCGCTGCGGGTGGCGATGCGACCGGCCGATCAGGAGCATCAGTACGGACACGGGAAGGCCCAGCACCTCGCGGCGCTGGGGGAGAGCGCCTTTCTCGCGCTCGTGTCGGCGTTCATCGGCTACCAGGCGCTCGCCCGGCTCACCGGCGGCAGCCAGGCGCACGCCGTCGACGTGCGCTGGTGGGTGCTGGCGATTCTCGGGGTGGTGATCGTCGTCGACGCCTCGCGCGCGACGCTGAGCATGCGCGCCGCCCGCCGGTACGACTCGCCGGCGCTCGCCGCCAACGCCCTCCATTTCGCGTCCGACCTGGCGGGATCCGTGGCGGTGCTCGTCGGTCTGGTGTTCGTGAGCGCCGGCTACGAGAGCGCCGACTCGGTGGCGGCGCTCGTCGTTGCGGTCCTCGTCATCGTCGCCGCCGTCCGGCTGGCATCGGACTCCGTCGACGTGCTGATGGATCGCGCGCCGGCCGACGCCCACGAGCACCTCAGCGCGGCATTGGCGGCCCTGGACGGCGGGGTGCAGGTCGAGCGGGTCCGCATGCGCCAGGCGGCCGGACGCAGCTTCGTGGACGTCGTCGTGGGCGTCGCGCCAGACGCCGGCATCACGCAGGCGCATGCGACGGCCGACGAGATCGAGGCGACGGTCCGCGAGGCCCTGCCGACCGCCGACGTCGTCGTCCACGTCGAGCCCTTGGATGCTGCCGGGGACCTGCGTGAGCGCGCAACGGCCGCGGCGCTCGGGATCCGCGACGTTCGCGAGGTCCACAACGTCCGCGTCATGAACGTCTCAGGCGGCTACGAGCTGTCGCTGCACGTCAAGCTGCCGTCGGACCTGACCCTCGATCGCGCGCACGAGATCGTCACGACGCTCGAGCAGGCCATCAGTGACGCGGTCCCCGAGCTGTCGCAGATCTTCACCCACATCGAGCCGCTGGCGCAGATCGACTGGACCGTCGAGCCGTCGCCGGTGGACGTGGAGGTCGAACGCGACCTCGTCGACACGGTCGTGAAGAAGCACACGGGCGCGGCGCCGCTGGAGGTGTTCTTCCGCGATGCCGACCGCGGGCGCGTGGCCTTCATCACCGTCGCCCTGCCGGGCGAGCAGCCGCTGCGGGTCGCCCATCGCCGGACGGGGCTGATCGAGGCCGACATCCGTCATCAGCGGCCCGAGCTCGCCGATGTGGTCGTGCACACCGAGCCGGCGCCCAAGAGCCCCTGATCGCGATTGTCGGCCGGGGGCCCGGGTACCGCTGCACCATGCCTTCCGTAAGGCGCAGCGGCCAGGACGCCCGCGACCCTCGCGCACCGGCGGCCGGCGTCGACGGACCAACCGGGCTGAACGCCACGTCGTGGTGGCACGTCCTGAAGCGGACCGTGAGGGAGTTTCGTGAGGACAATGCCACCGACTGGGCCGCGGCGCTCACGTATTACGGGATCCTGTCCATCTTCCCGGCGCTGCTCGTGCTCGTCTCGCTCGTGGGCCTGGCCGGGCGAAGCACGACGAACTCGCTCATCGACAACCTCAGCGCCGCCACGCCGGGTCCGGCCAGCGACATCGTCGTGTCGGGCATCCGGAACCTGCAGGACAGCCAGGGGGCAGCAGGCGGCGCGCTCGTCGTTGGGCTCGCCCTGGCCCTGTGGTCGGCGTCGGGGTACGTCGGGGCGTTCACGCGGGCGGTGAACGCGATCTGGGAGGTCAAGGAGGGACGACCGTTCTACAAGCTGCGCCCGATGCAGCTTGCGCTGACGTTCGTGCTGCTCGTGTTGCTCGCGGTTTCAGCGATCGCCGTCGTCGTGACCGGCGGGGTCGCCGAGCAGGTCGGGCAGCTGGTGGGCGCCGGCTCCACCGCCGTGAGCGTCTGGGACGTCGCGAAGTGGCCGTTCCTCGTCGTCGTGGTGAGCGTCATGCTCGCGCTGCTCTACTGGGCCGCGCCGAACGCGGAGCAACCGGGCATCCGGTGGGTGAGCCCGGGGAGCGTGGTCGCCGTCGCCCTGTGGCTCCTCGCGTCGGCGGCCTTCGCGCTCTACGTCGCGAACTTCGCCAGCTACAACAAGACGTATGGCTCACTCGGCGGTGTGATCGCGTTCCTCGTGTGGTTGTGGATCTCGAACATCGCCGTCCTGCTCGGTGCCGAACTGAACGCCGAGCTCACGCGGGCGCGCCAGATCGCCCGGGGCCAGCCGGAGGACCAGGAGCCGATCACGCCGCCGCGTGACACGTCGACGTACGACTGATGGTTTGGCCGGCGCCGACTCGGGAACCGGGCAGGGATGATTGACCCGAGAACACCCCCGCCGCCGCGCGCGCCGGCGCACGGTGAGCCGTATGCCGACATGATGCCGGAAGCGATGGCGACCGCCGGCGACCGCACCCCTGGGTGGGACAGCATCACGGACGCGTTCGAAGCGGTCTACGGCCGGACGCCACACGAGCATCGAGCCCTGCCACCGAACCGGCAGCCACCGGCGCCGGGGGCCGTGCTCAACGGCATCAGCGCGTACCGGGGGGAGGACCACTGGCATTACGTGACCTTCGGGCTGACCGAGCTGTTCACCAAACGCACCGGTCAGCCGCCCGGGGTCAGCGGCTGGGGGCACGAGCTGACCCTGCTGACGCCGGAATCCGACACGGCGCCGGACTGGGGGTTCGAGCTCCTCATGGGGGTCGCGCGGACGTGTGTGACGCACGGGCGGGCCTTCCACGCGGGGGCGCGCCTGGCGCCGGGCGGATCGGTCGATGGAGCCAGCTCCGGGCTGGTCGCCATCGGTCTCCGGGCCGATTCGCTGGTGCAGCCGACGCGCTTTCCGCTGGGCCGCTACGAGCTGCTGCAGGCCGTCGGGGTCACCCTCGGGGAGTACAAGCTCATGCAACGCGCCGGCACGCTCATGGTGCTCGAGCGCCTGGCCAAGCGGGACCCGCGCCTGCTGACGAATCCGGCGCGGGCCTGATCACGGTGTGCGGGCAGCGGCTCAGCGCCGCCCGCGTCTGCGCGCCCGCTCCCGCTCCCGGTCCCGCTCCCGGTCCTCGGACTCGCCGACGAGCAGGAACATGAGCGACACGACGCCGACCCCCGCGATCCCGAGGAGCGTCTGGCCGATCGCGGTCCCGGTCGTGCCCGCGGTCAGCGTCAGGACCGCGGTACCGGAGGCGAGGGCCAGCACAGCCCCGCTGAGCAGCACGCGGCCGAGGGGCGACAGTCGTGGGCGCATGCCCTTCGGCTACCCGGGACCCGCAGCGTCGTAGCGTGCGGATCCGGCTGGCCCGAGATGCCCGCCTCCGAGGAGGCTCGCCGCCACGGGAGCGGACGCAGCATTATCCGGCCTTGACACGCTGCGTTAGGCTCGCACGATGCGTTTCGACGACCCGAAGGACCCCGCGATGTTGCCGGTGCTGGAGGCCGGCGGCGGCGAGTCGGAGGGTTTTGAGATGGCGGAGGACCAGCTCATCGAGCACGCCAGCCATGGTGACGAGGGCGGGACCGCGCGGATCACGAGTCACGCCGAGCACTGGACCGAGGAGCAGGCCCCGGACGATGACCAGTACGGCGAGGCCGACGACGTGCACCACCCCGACCACCGGGACGAGTCCTAGCCCCACGCGACGGCGGGCCGTCGCCCCCGCGCAGGACGTGACATAGCGCAAGATCGGCCCGGGCGTGAAGGAACGCCTGCATGCGGCGTCGAACTCCGGTCTCGCCCATGAAGAGGACCGCAATCACCACGCAGGCCCCGCCCCACGAGGCGCACGGCCACCAGACTCTGTCGGCCTACATCCAGGCCCGCTTCGACGAGTTCTCGCGCTCACAGAAGGATGTGGCGCAGTACATCGTCGATCACCTGGACGAGGTCGCCTTCCAGACCGCTGAAGAGCTCGCACGTCGTGCGAACACCTCCAGCTCGACCGTCGTGCGCTTCTCCCAGGCCCTCGGGTTCGAAGGTTTTCCGGAGCTCCAGGACTCCGCCCGCCAGGAGTACCGCCGCCGGTACACGACGCTGGACGGACCGAGGGGCGCGGTCGTCGAACCCCTGTTCAGCCTCGACCAGAACGAGTTCGAGACGGCCATCTCCTCCGACCACGTCAACGTGGAGGAGACTGCGCGCAAGGTGTCGCGCAGCGACGTGCAGGCGACCATCGACGCGATCGCCTCCGCGGACCGCGTCCTCATCGCCGGCACAGTTCAGATGGCGTTCTTCGCCTGCTACCTGCGGCACCTGCTGATGCTGCGGGACCTGCGCGCCGACATCGTCGCCAGCCCGTCCCCGGAGGCGCTCAGCCGGCTCGGTCGCATCGACGAGCACACGCTCGTCATCGGCCTCAGCGCCGGTCGCCCGCACCCGCTCGTGGTGCGCGCGATGAAGCTTGCCCGCCACCGGAAGGCGCGCACCGTCGCCATCACGGATGCGACGCTCTCCGAGGTCGCCAAGCTCGCGAGCATCCGCCTGTACTACTCCTCCAACAGCCCCGCGTACGTGCGCTCGCACACCGCGCTGCTGAGCATCATCCAGGCGCTCGCGTACGGCGTGTACGCCCGCGACGCCACGCAGTACCAGGAGCGCATCAAGGCGTTCCGCCTGAAGTAGCCGGCTCGGTCGCGCCCCGGCCACGCCGTCGTGGCGCATCGCGCGCTACGGCGTTGGACGGACCGGGCACGGCCAATCCCGACCGCGCGCGTACACTTTGGGTCATGCGCGACGAAGCAACGCCCCGGGTCAAGACCGGCCTCGCCGAGATGCTGAAGGGCGGCGTCATCATGGACGTCGTCGACGCCTCGCAGGCCAAGATCGCCGAGGATGCCGGCGCCGTCGCCGTCATGGCGCTCGAGCGCGTGCCCTCTGACATCCGCCGCGACGGCGGTGTGGCGCGCATGAGCGACCCGGCGATGATCAAGGGCATCCAGGCGGCCGTGAGCATCCCGGTCATGGCGAAGGCGCGCATCGGCCACTTCGTCGAGGCGCAGATCCTGCAGGCCCTCGAAGTCGACTACATCGACGAATCCGAGGTCCTGACGCCGGCCGACGAGTCCAACCACATCGACAAGTGGGCCTTCGAGGTCCCCTTCGTCTGCGGCGCCACCAACCTCGGCGAAGCCCTGCGCCGGATCGCCGAAGGTGCCGCGCTCATCCGCTCCAAGGGCGAGGCCGGCACCGGCGACATCGTCGAGGCCGTCCGTCACATGCGCTCGATCAACGGTGACATTCGGCGCCTGGCGGGCATGGACGCCGCCGAGCTGGCGACGGCCGCCAAGGAGCACCAGGCACCGCTCGAGCTGATCCGCTTCGTCGCTCGCGAGGGCCGCCTGCCGGTGCCGCTCTTCAGCGCCGGTGGCATCGCCACCCCCGCCGACGCGGCGCTCATGATGCAGCTCGGGGCCCAGACGGTCTTCGTCGGCTCGGGCATCTTCAAGAGCGACGACCCCGAGGCGCGTGCGCGCGCGGTGGTCGAGGCGACCACGCACTTCGCCGACCCCGCACGCGTCGCCGCCGCAAGCGAGGGCCTCGGCACCGCGATGCAGTCGCTGGAGTCCCGCAAGCTCGGCGGGGAAGAGCTCTTCGCCGGCCGCGGCTGGTAGGTGTCCGGGGTCTCAGCCGACAGTCGGGAACCGCTGGTCGGCGTCCTGGCGCTGCAGGGGGACTTCGCGGCGCACGCGCGGATGCTCGCAGCCCTCGGGGCCGCCGTGCGCGAGGTCCGCGTCCCGGCGGACGTGACCGGCCTGGACGGGCTCGTCATCCCGGGGGGCGAGTCCACCACGATGACGCTCGGGATCGCCCGCGAGGGCCTCGGGGATCCGCTGCGGGAGCTCGCCGGCGCCGGCGTGCCGCTGCTGGGGACGTGCGCCGGGCTGATCATGCTCGACCGTGACCACCTGGGCATCCTCGACGTCACGGCGCACCGCAACGCCTTCGGTCGCCAGATCCGCAGCTTCGAGGCCGACCTCGAGCTCACCGGCATCACGCACCCCGGCACGCCGCTGCGTGCGGTCTTCATCCGGGCACCGTGGGTCGCCGACCACGGATCCGCCGTGCAGATCCTGGCATCGGTGGACGACCACATCGTCGCCGTGCGCCAAGCGAACGTCATCGCGGTGTCGTTCCATCCGGAGATCACCGGCGACGACCGCGTGCACGCGGCGTTTCTGGACCTCGTCCGCGCGCGCCTGAACGGCGCTGCCGGCTAAGAGCTGCTCGCGCGAGTACGCCGCCGAGTCCCGCCTCGTGTCCGCTGGGCGGACACTGACCGGGACTCGGCGGCCGAGGGCGCGCTCGGCGTCTAGGTTCCGCACATGGTTGACTGGAGAGAGGACCGCATCGGCTCGGCGCATCGCGGCGGAAATCCGATGGTCATGGCCAGCATGCGCAGCGGCTTTGCCGTCATCGGCGACACGCAGCATCTGCCTGGCTACTCGCTGCTGCTGTGCAACGACGCGTCGGCGAACCACCTGACCGACCTTGGCTGGGACCGGCGCGCAGAGTTCTTGCTCGACTTGTCGCTCCTCGGCGAAGCAGTTCAGCTGGCGACTCGGGAGGGAGGGTTACGGCGCGTCAACTACGAGGTGCTCGGCAACTCGCTGGAGTGGCTTCACGGCCATGTACACGCCCGCTACGACTGGGAGCCGGCGGACAGGATCGGCTGGCCGGTGTGGTGCTATCCAGGGGCCGAGCGCAACGATCCCGCCCACGCGTACAGCGACCAGAAGCATGGAGAGCTCCGCGCTGCCATCACACTCGAACTGCGCCGGCTTATGAAGGCTGCCTACTGACTTGGGAATGGCTGAGCGGCGGACAGGACCCCCGGGTCGGGGATGAGCCTGCGGTCCACAATGGTGGTCGATCCCCACACGCGGTCCCAGACGGCTGCGACGGCCTAGCGGACACGTATGGATCGGGGCCGTTCGCTCGCCGGTGCAGCGTCAAACGGACGCGGGTAGCCGCGGTCCGGGGCGTCCCCGTCCCCTTGGCGCGGGCGCCGAGCGCTGCGCGAGGCCGCCGTGCCAATCGAGCGTCACGTTTCTGCTGCTGAGCAGCGGATTTGTGACGCTCGATCGGCACAACATGACGCCGGCCGATGGGCGGTCGTCTCAGAGCGCCAAGCACGCGCCGCTCATCAGCGTCGCCGAGGTGCTCTGCGAGCGGCCTCCCGCCCACGCGGGCTAGGGCGTACCCGTCGCGCCGGGCGTGTAGACGGGCTCGGCGGCGGTCCCGGCGGCGTTGCTGCCGCTCGGGAGCACCGTGACGATCTCCCCGGCCTTGGCCGTCGCCGTCCGCTTGGGCGTTGCGGTGCGCCGCGGTGACGGGACGCTCGGCTGGGCGGGGGTGACGGCGGCGGTCGTCGCGGCCGGCACCGTGCCGGCGTCCTGGCGCCGGG
>JAOPZJ010000188.1 GCA_025964155.1 Solirubrobacterales bacterium | reverse complement strand
CCGACGGCGCTGGCGACGACCGGCAGGCCGGCGGCGAGCGCCTCGACCGCCGCCAGGCCGAACGTCTCGTGGGCGCGCGAGGGGACAAGCTCGACGCTCGCGGTGGCGCGCAGGACCGCGAGTGCGTCGGGGGTCAGGCCCCCGGTGAAGCGAACCTCGCCAGGCCCGGGGGCTCCTGCGGCGGGGCCTTCGAGGACGGTGAGGCCGTGGGCGCTGCGGGCGAGGTTCTTGAGGGACGCAGCCTGCGGGCCGTCCCCCGCGATGACGAGCCCGACCCGCGCCTGGGCGCACGCCGCGATCGCGACGTCGATGCCTTTCTCGACCGCCAGACGGGAGGCGACGAGCGCCGGGCCTTCGGGGTCATGCCGCGCCGGCGCGCCGGCGGTCATCGGCGGCAGCGACCGCACGACGTGCGGCACGATCCGCAACGGACCGACCGGTGCCCCCAGCTCGCGCAGGCGGTCAGCAGCCGCCTGGCTGGGGACGACGATCACGTCGGCGTGCTCGACGAGCCGCCGCTGCCACGCGGCCAGGGCGGTCGCGTAGACGGCGCCCTCGATCCGCGACCCGCGACAGCCCTTGGCCAGTCCCGGCGCCGTGTTGCGCCCGTGGCAGCGCGTGCAGTCCTGGCCGGCGGGATCCACACACGTGGCGACCGCGCAGATCAAGCGGTAGTTGTGCAGGTGCAGCACCGTTCCGGCTCCAGCGGCGCGCGCGGCGGCCAGGGCTCGCCAGCCGAACGTGGGCAGCAGGTTGTGGGCGTGCACGACGTCCGCACCGGTCCGGCGCACCGCAGCGCCGACGGCGTCCGGGTCCACCCCGCCGCGCAGCAGACCCTGCGCGGCGCCCGCGCGGCCCAGCGTCGTCGAGTCGCGCAAGAGCAGCTCGACGTCCTCGCCCAGGTACTCGCGCGCCAGCCACGCCAGATCCTCGGCCGCCCGCTCCTCGCCGCCGGTCGTGCGGTAGCGCGTGTGCAGGGCAAGGATCACGCGGGCGAGGCTAGTGGAGTGGACGGCCTGCCCGCGTTGGTGGGCGCCGCCGGCCGAGTGTCAGATCCTCAGCGCTCAGGCGGGCAGATCCGGCACTCGCGCCAGCGCGCGGGCCGAGTGTCGAATCGACCGCGCTCGGGCGGGCGGATCCGACACTCGAACGCAACGGGACGGGAGGCTGACCAACACCGCGCCCAGCGCGGTCTTCGTCAGACACCGGCCCGGCGTCCCGCGGCCGGCGCTCCGAACACTGCCTTCGCCGTCTCTGGCCCGTAGAACGCCGCACGCCACGCCCACCCCTCTCGTCAGCACCACGGCGCCGCGCAGAACGTCACGCCGAACGTCGATCAAGCGCCCGCCAGAGGGCACAGGAAGGACGTCGCCCCCGCGCACCCCGCCACAACCGCGAGCGACGTCAATCACGCGCCCCCCACAGGGCACACGAACGACGCCGCCCCCCGCGCGCCCCAACACAACCGCCAGCGACGTCAATCACGCGCCCCCCAGAGGGCACACGAACGACGTCGCCCCCCGGCGCCCCGCCGAACACCGCGAGCGCTGATGGCGGGCGGATCCGGCGCTCGTGCCCGCCTGCCGCTGCGTTGGACCGCAACGCACGCAGAACCGGTCGCGAGCCGTCCAGGCCGCACCCCTCGGTACCGTCCTTGCTGTCTTCATGGCTCCTACCGCCACCATCGTCCTGCCCACGCAGCGGCGCCCCGCATACCTGCAGGTAGCGCTCGCGTCGATCATCCCGCAGGCGCGCGCCGCCGGCGTGCCCGTGCTCGTGGTCGACGACGGACCCTCGCCCGAGACGCGCGCGGTCGCGATCGCGCACGGCGCGCGGTACGTCGCGCACGACATCCCGGGCGGGCTCAACGCGGCGCGCAACACGGCGATCGACAGCACCGGCAGCGACCTGTTGATCTTCGTGGATGACGACGTCGCGGTGCACGACGGCTGGCTGGCGGCCCTGCTGGACGCCGCCGCGCAACTGCCGGACGACGTCGGCGTCCTCACCGGCCCGATCGTCCCCGTCTTCGAGGACCATGCCCTGCGCATGTGCGGACGCGAGGGCGCGCCGATCACGTTCCTGGACCACGGGCCGGACGACGTCGACGCGCCGTACGCGTGGGGCGCGAACATGGCAGTGCGCCGCAGCGCGATCACGCGCGCCGGGCGCTTTGACGCGTCGCGGCCGCTGTACGGCGACGAGGCCGAGTGGCAGGACGCCTTCAAGGCCGCGGGCGGGCGCATCCGCTACATCGCCGCCGCCGGGCTGGACCACCGGCGGGCCGGTGACGACAGCCGCCTGCGCTCGCTGTCGACCGCGGCCTACCTGCGCGGGCGCGCGTCGCGGCGCCACGACGTCTTCAAGGCCCGCGCCCCGACGCTGCGCGGCGAGCTGCGCGTGCTGGCCGGCTGCGCCGCGCACACGCTCCGCTTCCGCTGCGCCAACGGCATCGTCATGGCCGCCCACTCGCTGGGCCGCGTTCGCGAGACGTGGGACCCGACCCCGCCCACGGCCACAGCAGGCGTGGACGACTTCCTGTCCGGCGTCAGCGGCACGGTCGGTGGGCTGCGGGGCCGCGGCCGACGGGTCCGCGACCGGGCCGCCGACATGCGGACGCTCCCGGCGCGCACTGCGGCCCGCCGCCACGCGGCGGCCAACCACACCCGAGCGCGGGTGCTCGTCCTCGGCGTCGAGCGCCCCGGCAGCCTCATGCCCGCGGCCCTGGACGAGCTGCACCGCAGCGCGCACGAGCTGACGATCGCCACCGGTCCCGGCGACCCGGGGCTGGGCAAGTTCGCCAACCTCAACGCGCAGCTCGCCGGCCATGACCTGCAGCGCGCCGACTGGCTGCTCGTGCTCGACGACGACGTGACGCTGCCGCGCGGCTTCCTGGACGTCCTCGTCGACCAGGCCTCAGCGGCGGGCCTGAAGCTCGCCCAGCCCGCCCATCGCCACCACTCGCACGCCTCGTGGCCTGTCACGCGGCGCCACGGCGCCGGTGTGCGCCGCACCACGTTCGTGGAGATCGGGCCCGTGACGCTGTTTCACCGCGACACGTTCGCGAGCCTCCTGCCGTTCCCGGCGCAGCTGCAGATGGGCTGGGGCCTGGACGCGCACTGGGCGGCGCTCGCCCGCGGCAACGGCTGGCCGATCGGCGTGGTGGACGCCGTCCCGATCGGCCATACCGTCGCCCCCGCGGGCGCCGGCTACTCGCGCGAGGCCGCGCTGGCGGAGGCCCGCGCGTTCCTCGCGCACCGCCCGTACTTGCGGCGGGACGAGGTGCGGACCTTGGACGGCGTGCGATGAAGGTCTGCGTCGTCGCCGAGTTCTACCCGCGCGCGGACGACCCCGTGCTCGGCATCTGGGCCCACCGGCAGGCACTCGCGGCCCGCGACGCCGGAGCGGAGGTCCACGTCCTCGTGCTCTACCGGCCGGTCCCGCCGCTGGCGACGCCGCGCGCGCGGCTCCTGCGCGAGCTGCGGGCGATGCTCCGGCAGCCCAGGCGCGAGGAGCTCGACGGGCTGCCGATCACGTACGTGCGCTTCTTCTCGCCGCCGCGCCCGCGGTCCTACGGCTCGTGGGGACGCTGGGCGGCGCGGCCATTGGCGCGCGCGCTCAAGCGCCTGCGCAAGGAGTTCGCGTTCGACGTCATCCACGCCCACAACGCCGTGCCCGCGGGCGACGCCGTGCGGCGCGCCGGCATCGACGTCCCGTTCGTCGTCTCCGTGCACGGCGGCGACATCTTCCACACCGCCCCGCACTCGGCGGCGGGGGCCGCGGCGGTGCGCGCCACCTTCGCGCACGCCGACCTCGTGCTGGCCAACTCTGCGGGCGTGGCGCGCGATGCCCGTCGCCTCGAGGCCCGCGAGGTGCGCGTGGTCCGGCTGGGGACGGACATGCCGGCCGCTCTCGCCGCGCGTCCGGGCGCCCCGACGCTTGTCACCGTCGCCCATCTCGTCGCCCGCAAGCGCCACGCCGACGTGCTGCGCGCCGTATGGGCGCTGCGCGAGCGGATCCCCAAGCTGCGCTACGTCATCGTCGGCGACGGACCCGAGCGCGCGGCATTGCAGGCGCTCGCGATGGAGCTGGGGCTCACCGACCGCGTCGAGTTCGTCGGGCAGCTGCCGCATCCGCAAGCGGTGGCCCGTGCCCGCCAGGCGCACCTCTTCGTCATGCCGTCGATCGACGAGGCCTTCGGCGTCGCGTACGTGGAGGCGATGGCCGCCGGCGTGCCGGTGATCGGCTGCCTCGGCGAGCCGGGTCCGCAGGAGATCGCCGCCGCGGGCGACGGCATCGTGCTCGTCCCGCCCGGGGACGTCGAGGCGCTGGCGGACGCCATCGCGCTGGAGCTCGCAAACCCCCGCGACCTGGCGCTGCGCGGGACCCGCGCGCGCGAGACGGTGGCCGCGCATTTCACGTGGGGCCG
>JAOPZJ010000193.1 GCA_025964155.1 Solirubrobacterales bacterium | reverse complement strand
TTTCGCTAGAGACATTATGTCGTGAGACCAGACACTTTCCGCTGCCGCGACCCTGCGCTTCGACGCGCTGTCGCCGGCGGACCCCGGTCCGTTGGTTCGTCACGGTGCTCAAGACCGTTGCGCTCGGAAGGCTGCACGGCCCGGAGGGCCGACGACTCGCGCGTCGCCGGTTGCGGCGCAGCGGGCGCGAGCCGCTCAACAGCTTTCTCGGGAACTACACCTAGGCCTCCACCGCAGGCCCGGCCTCCGGCGCGGGGACGGCGGCCTCTTCCACCCGATCCCACTCCTTGGCCTCCTCGACTGCGTGAGCGGCTCGACCCTTCTTGTCCTCGCGCTTGAAGACCTTGAGCATCGTGCGTGCCGCGTTCTGGCCCGGCATGCCGCTGATGCCGGCCACCGGGTGCGTTCCGGACCCGGTCAGGAACAGGCCGGGAACCGGCGTGGAGTAGCCGGCAAAGCCCGCGGCAGGCTTGAGCGGCCCGAAACGCGTGATGAGCGGGTCCACGTGGTAGACGCTGCCGTCCTCCGCGAAGAAGCGCTCTTCGATGTCCGGCATGAGGCGGATGCGGTGGAAGACGTCAAGCTCCTCGAGGCCCTCGTAGTAGTGGTCGGCGTCGCTGATGATCGACGTGGTGATCTGCTCGCGGGCCGCGTCCCATCCCACCTGCGGGTCGTTCGGCGCCAGGCCCGACCAGAACCACGCCGTATCGCAACCCTCCGGCGCGTGGTGGCGGTTGGCCGGCAGCGCGGTCCCGATCTGCATCAGGCCCGGCGTGTGCTCGGGGATCTCACCGCGCTTGGCGGCGAGCTGGGCGGCCTTGACCTGCTCGTAGGTGTGGTAGCCGTTGGCTGGCAGACGGCAGTCGATTCCGTCGCCGCGCCACTGCTCGACCTTGTCCATCCGGATCTTCCCCCGGGTCAGGACGTCGAGCTTGAGGTCGGAGAAGCCGCGCGAGCGGGTCGGGATGTGGCGCACCCGGTTCTCCAGGCGAGGCGACAGCGTGCCCGCCGGCAGCAGGTCCCGCAGGACGCGCTTGGGACTGAACGCGGTGAGCACGCCGCGCCGCGCCGCGAGCTCCTCGCCGCCCTTCAGGCGCACGCCGGTCACGCGGCCGCCGCGGACGACGAGCTCTTCGACCTCGGCGCTCGTGCGCACGCTTCCGCCGTTGTCCTCGATGACGCGGATGAGCGCCTTGGGCAGCTCCCCTGTGCCCCCCTCGAACATCGCCACGCCGAACTTCGTGATGATTCCCATGTAGATCAGGGACCAGCCGGAGATGTCGGAGTCGTAGGACATGAAGGGCAGGCCGATCAGCAGGCAGGCCTTGATCGGATCGCTTTCGAAGGTGTCCTCGAGCGCCTCCAGCTGCGTGCAGCGCATCCAGCGCCCGACGGCCACGAGCTCCTTGCGGTGCTTGAGCGTGCGCGCGGCCGCCTTTAGGATCGCCTTCGGGTCGGGACGCACCGGGTTCGTCTGCATCATCGGGATGCCGATGTCGACTGCGGCATGAACCACGCGGTAGAGCGTCAACAGCGACTCGGCGTCCTTCTTGGACCAGTGCTTGAGCTCGTCGGCCGTGCGCTGGGCGTCGCGCCAGAGTGCGAGGGAGCTGTGGTCGTAGTTGAGCTGCAGGTGAACCGGGTCGATCACCTGCATCTTGAGCCCGTACTTCGAACCGAGCTCGAGGTCCTTCATGATCGTCGTCGTCCGGAAGAGCGAGGGCTGGATCGACGCTTCGTTGACCAGGTAGCCGGGCATGTCCTCGACCGGGGCTGTGGACGTCATGCCCCCGGGGATCGCATGCGCCTCGAGGACCTGCACCTTCAGACCCGCCTTGGCGAGATAGGCCGCGGCGACCAAGCCGTTGTGGCCTGATCCGGCGACGATGACGTCAAAAGCTCGATTGGACACAGGCAGACCTTTCCAAGTCACGCACATCAAGTCAAACATGATGTCTGAATTGAGTGTCTGAACAGTCGCGGGCGGTGAGCCTGCCTGAGCCAGTCTGTCTTGACGCTCTGTTCGAACCCACTGTACGGTCATCCCGTGGACGCGACGCTGACCGATCACCGCATCATCGCGACGGGGGGCGTGACCCTGCGCGTGCGGGAGACCGGCACGGGCCGGCCGCTCGTGCTGCTGCACGGGTTCCCGGAGTCGCTCGTGGCGTGGGACGCGCTCACCCCGCGCTTCGCCGGCGCCGGGTACCGGGTCATCGCGATCGACCAGCGCGGGTTCGGGGAGTCCGACGCGCCGCGGGGCGTCGCGCACTACCGCGCCGACACGATCGTCGCCGACGTCATCGCCGTCCTGGACGCGCTCGGCATCGATGAGCCGGTGGACCTGGTCGGGCGCGACTGGGGGGCGATCATCGGCTGGATGGTGTGCCTGGCGCACCCCGATCGCGTCCGCCGCTACGTCGCGGCGTCCGTCGGCCACCCGCGCGCCTACGCGCGGGCGGGCCTGGAGCAGAAGCGCAAGGGCTGGTACGTCGGCTTCTTCCTCCTGCGCGGCATCGCGGAGCGCGTGATCCCGCGCCACGGCTTCGCGTGGCTGCGGGGCTGGCTGGGGGAGGGGCACCCGGACGCCGACGGCCTCGTCCGCGACCTGGCGCGCCCGGGGCGCCTGACCGCAGGCCTGAGCTGGTACCGGGCGAACGTCCTGACGATCTTCACCCGCCGGTGGGGCCACAGCCGGGTCCCGACGCTCGGCGTCTTCGGCGCCCGCGACCGCTTCCTCAGCGAGGACCAGGTGCTCGCCTCGCGGCCGCTGGTCGACGCCGGCTGGTCCTACGCGCGGATCGACGACGCCGGCCACTGGCTCGCGCACGAGCAGCCGGAGGCCTTTGCGACCATCGTCCTGGACTGGCTCGAGCAGGAGACCGCATGAGCACGATCGCCCTCAGCCCGGCCGCGCAGGCCGCGAACCCGATGCACTGCGGCAGCTGCTCGCCGGACGTCGCGTGGTCCACGGGCAACGCCAGCGAGGCGCTGCCCGGCGTGGCGACGCCGCTGACCTGGAGCTTCTTCGGCGACAACGTCGAGCTCGGGTTCCGGGGTGCGTTCAGCGACGTCGGCGTTCTGCGATGTCAGGACGTGATCGCGCCCAGCCGCCCCGAGGACCGCATGTGGGACCTCTTCTTCGGGCGGGCCGCCGCTAACCTGAACACCTTCCGCTGGCTCGGCGACAAGACGCCGGGCACCGGAGCCAACGCGGTCGAGGAGCAGATCTTCGCCACCGTCCGGTCCGGGATGGTCGACACGCCGGACCGCAGCCGCTACCCGATCATCGCCGTGAAGATGCCGCTCGCCGCGCTGCGCCTGACCCGCCAGTTGCGCGCCTCGACGGCCGACATCCTCCCCTGGTGGCAGCACTCCGTCGGGCCGGGCGCGCCGAGGACGAAGGACGAGGCGCAGGCCCTCCTGCGCGACGCCTGCGCGCGCCACCTGGCGGTGATGCGGCCCCACACGCTCGCGGCGATGCTCTGCCAGGCGCTCTACGAGCAGGTCCGCGTGCTGGCCGAGAAGGCGGGCCGCCCGGGGCTGGAGACGAGCCTGGTCACCGGGTACGGCGACATGGCCGAGACGGAGGTCGTCTCGGACCTCTGGGCCGTCTCGCGTGAGCGCCTGACGCTTGATGAGTTCGTGCGCCGGCACGGCTTCCACGGGCCCAACGAGGGCGAGCTCGCGGCCCGGACCTGGCGCCTGCGCCGGGACCCGCTAGAGCGCCTGGTCAGCGCCTACCGGGGGATGGACGAGGACCGCGACCCGCGCCGCGTGGAGGCGCAGCGCGGCCGGGAGCGCCGCGTCGCCGAGGCCGAGCTGCTGGCCGCCCTGCCGCGGGCGCGGCGCGCCCCGGCGCGCGTGGTCCTCTCTGTGGCGGCCCGGCTCATTCCCCTGCGCGGGGTGGGGAAGGCGGGCTTCCTGCGCTGCTGCGACGTCGCCCGCACCGCCGCCCGCGCCCACGGCGAGGAGCTCGTCGCCGTGGGAATCCTCCGGGACGCGGACGACGTCTTCCTGCTCACCGTCCCGGAGCTGCTGGCACCGGACCTCCCGGTCGGCGTCAGCGCCCTCGTCGCTGAGCGGCGCGCCATCCGCGAGGAGTACCGGCGGGTCGAGAACCCCGACTACTTCGAGGGCATCCCGGTCCCGCAGCCGCTGCTCGCGCCGGAGGACAGCGGCGCCACCTTCGTGACCGGGACCGCGGTCGGCGGTGCGACGGTGGAGGGCATCGCGCGGCTGATCGTGGACCCTGAGGGCGACGACGAGCTCGAGGACGGCGAAATCCTCGTCTGTCGCACGACCGACCCCAGTTGGGCGTCCCTGATGATGGTCGCCGCCGCCCTCGTCATCGACATCGGCGGCCCGATCAGCCACGGCGCCATCGTCGCGCGCGAGCTCGGCATTCCCTGCGTCATCGGCACGCGCAACGGCTCGGCGATCATCCGCACCGGTGACCGCCTGCGGGTGGACGGCACCAGCGGCGAGGTGCAGATCCTCGAGCGCGCCGGGGACCGATGAGCACCGCCGGCGCCCACCGGGTCCTCACCGGCCCCAATCCCTTCGGCGTAGACCCGCGGCACGACCTCCTGCACGACGTCCAGCGCGAGACGCGCCACTGGGGCGAGACGATGTACTTCCACGCCTGGAACCCAGACGCCGGCGTGGGCGCCTTCCTCCACGTCGGCCGCTGGCCGCAGGACCTGGACCTGTGGTGGGCGCAGACGATTGCCCTGCTGCCCGATGGCGAGCTGCTGGTGGACCGCTCCTGGGGCCGGGCGACCGACGACCGCGGGCCCGCGACGGGCAACCTGCGCATCACCTGCAAGGAGCCGCTGGCGCGCTGGCGCCTGAGCTTCGACGGCGCCGCCGAGGCCACCACGCTCGCGTGCATGGCGCAGGGGCCGGTGGGCGCGGGCGCCGCCACGGCACTGCGCTTCGAGATTGAGCTGGAAGCGGCGGCTCCGGTGTGGGACATGCACGCCGCCTTTGGTATGGAGGGCGTCAGCTGGGCCGCGCACCATCACACGCAGGGGCTGCGCTCGAGCGGCACGCTCACCGCCGGCGGGCGGGAGTGGCGCATGGAAGGCGTCGCCCACCGCGACCACTCCAGCGGCCCACGGCAGCTCCGGGACTTCGGCGGCCTGCACTTCTTCGTGCTCGTCTTCCCGCGGACGGGCCGCGTCGTCAACGGCGTCGTCAGCTGGGCGCGCGACGGGACCGTCGGGCCGCGCGTCTACACCACCCAGCAGGACGGCCGCTGCGAGATCGGCCCCGAGCTGCAGGTCACCGGGCTGGCGGACCTGGCGACCCACGAGCCCCGGCAGCTGGAGGTGCGGATCGTCCGCGAGGATGCCACGCCCGAGGTCCTCGACGCCGAGTGGCTGCACGGCTACACCCTGAGCCTGCTCGAGCGCAACGAGAACATCAACGGGGCCGCCTGGGGGTTCGAGGACGACCCGCTCATCATCACCCAGGCCACGGTGCGCGTCACCGCCGCGGATGGCGAGGTCGGCTACGGCGTCATCGAGCGCGACTACCGCCCCTCCATGCTTCCCTCCCCGGAGCCGCGCTGACCTAGGTAGACGATCTGCCCATACATGGTGTCTGACCGTCTGGTACGGTCGCTCGGGTAGGCCCACAGAGAGGAGAACGCAGTGCCATCGACACTTCTGCCCACCCTTCAGGCCGTCCGCCTGAAGGGCCGCACGACCGCCGCCGACGTGGCCGGTGCCACCGGCTCGGACGAGGCGTCCGCCGCGCAGGCGCTTGCCGTGCTGGCCGCCGACGGCCTGCTGCGTGAGGCGAACGGGAAGCACCGCCTGACGCCCGAGGGCAAGGAGCGCCTCGGGCAGTGGCTCGCGGAGGAGCGCGCCGCCGTCGACCAGGCCGCGCTCGGTGAGCTCTACGAGCAGTTCGACCCGCACAACACGACGCTGAAGGAGCTCGCCGGCACCTGGCAGCAGCGCGACGGGGAGCCGAACGACCACAGTGACGCCGCCTACGACGGACGGGTGCTGGACGGCATCGCCGGGCTGCACGCCGCGTTCGCGCCGTTCGTCGACCGGCTCGTCGGCCTCGCACCGCGGCTGGCGCCGTACCCCGCGCGCTTCGAGGCGGCGCTCGGGCGGATCCGCGCCGGGGAGCACGCCTACTTCCTGCGGCCCGTGATCGACAGCTACCACACGGTCTGGTTCGAGCTGCACGAGGAGCTCATCGGGCTGCTCGGCCGCAGCCGGCAGGATGAGGCCCTCGCCGGACGGGCGGAGTAGCCCGTGGCCGTCCTCGCGCTCGATGCCTCCGTGGAAGCCGACCGCAGCGTCCTCGGCGGCAAGGCCTGGGGCATCGTGCGGATGCTCGCGCTCGGCGTTCCGGTCCCGCCGGCGTTCGTGCTCACCACGGACGAGTGCGCGCGCTACCACGAGCTCGGCGGCGTCGTGCCTGAGGACGTCCTGCAGGCGCTGCCGGCCGCGATGGCCGCGCTGGAGGAGGCGACGGGGACGACGTTCGGCGGCGGCGAGCGGCCGCTGCTCGTCTCCGTCCGCTCGGGCGCGCCGACGTCGATGCCGGGGATGATGGACACGGTCCTGAACCTCGGGATGACGCCGCAGGTGCAGGAGGCGCTCGCCGAGATCACCGGCGACCGGGCCTTCGCCGCGGACGTCGCGCGACGCTTCGCCGAGCAGTTCGAGCACGTCGTCGGCACCCCGCCGCCCGCGGACCCGTGGGAGCAGCTGCACGCGGCGATGACCGCGGTCTTCGGCTCCTGGCGCTCGCGGCGGGCGATCGCCTACCGCAAGGACCGCGGGCTTCCCGAGGCGGGCGGCACCGCCGTCACCGTGCAGGCGATGGTCTTCGGCAACCTCGACGACGCCTCGGGCACCGGGGTGCTCTTCTCCCGCGATCCGCTGACCGGCGCTCCTGAGCCCTACGGCGAGTACCTGCCGCGCGGGCAGGGGGAGGACGTCGTCTCCGGGTCCCACGACCCGCTCCCGCTCACGGCGCTCGCGGATCGCGCGCCGGACCTGCACCGTGAGCTGCTGGAGCTGGCCGAGCGGCTGGAGCGCGACGCCGCCGACGTGCAGGACATCGAGTTCACCGTGCAGAGCGGACGGCTGTGGCTGCTGCAGACGCGGTCGGCCAAGCGCTCGGCGACCGCCGCCGTACGGCTGGCCGTCCTGCTGCAGCGCGAGGGCCTCATCAGCCCCGCCGAGGCGCTCCAGCGGGTGACGCCCGGGCAGGTCGCTGCGCTGCTGCGGATGCAGGTCGATCCTGCGGCCCGGGCCGGCGCCAGGCTGCTGGCCTCCGGCCGGCCGGCCGCCCCCGGCGTCGTCAGCGGCGTGATCGTGACGGACGTGGACGAGGCCGAGGACCGAGCCCTGGACGGCGAGGCCGTCATCCTCGCCCGGCCGACCACGAACCCCGACGACGTCCACGCGATGGCGGCCGTGAACGGGATCGTCACCGAGGTCGGCGGCGCCACCTCGCATGCCGCCGTCGTGAGCCGCGAGCTGGACACCGCCTGCGTCGTTGGCTGTGGCTTGGGTACCGTCACGGCGCTCGCCGGGAGGATCGTCACGCTCGACGCCGACTCCGGCGAGCTGCTGGAGGGGACGCTGCCCACCATCACGCCGTCCGAGGACGAGGATCCCGACCTGGCGAGGATGAAGGCGTGGGCGGTGGAGGCCGGCGGCACCGGCCACACGCTCGCCGAGCTGCTGCGCAGCTGCGCTCAGGTGCCGTAGACCGCGGCGACGAGCGTCGCCGCCAGCGCGTCGCGCACGGCCGGCACGTCGCGCAGGTGCGTCGCGCCGCCGACCGCCTCGTACCACGCGCGCTCCATCGTCCACATCCACGCGGCGGCCAGCTGGGCGCTGGGGATGCTCGCCACGGCTACGCCGGCGCGGCGGTCCTTGTCGATGGCGCGCGCGAGCGCCTTGGAGAGCCGGCGCTGGCCGGCCAGGTAGACCTCACGCAGCTCCGGGCGCCGCGGCCACTCCTCCACGGCGCTGCGCACGATGACCTGATGCGGCGGCTCGATCGACAGCCACTGCGCGATGTCCTCCCGCAGCAGCTCCGGGTCGCGGCGGCGCTGCGCGTCGCCCATGATCGCCTCGAAGCGGGGGACGTAGCCCTCCATGAAGCTCGTCAGGAGCGCGATGAACGCGTCGTCCTTGCTGGCGAAGTAGAAGTAGAAGGTGGCCCGCGAGATGCTGGCCTCGGTGAGGATCTGCGCGACGCTCAGCTCGTCGAGGGCCTGGGTCTGCAGCAGCCGCTCGGTGGCCGCGAGGATCGCCGCGCGGGCACCGCCCTCCTCGGTGTCCGGTGCCGCCGTGTTCAGCTCGGTCGCCATCAGCCGGCCGCCGGACCCGTCGGGCTGCCGTAGATCGCCGCGAGGGAGATGGCGACGATCGCGTCCAGGCGCTGGTCGTGCGTCTTCATGCGCCGGTCGGTGCCGGTGGAGCCGACGTAGAAGATCCGCTCGGCCCCGCAGACGAGCATCGTGGCGATCGTCTCCGGGGGCAGGCCGGGGGCGGCGCGGCCCGCCTCGCGCTCACGCCGGATCTGGTCGCTCAGCACGGTGGCGAAGCGGCCCGCTACGCCCGACCAGGCCTCGGCGAGGGCGGGGACCGCGTGCTGGTTCTCCAGCACCGCATGGATCACGGCCTTGTGGGCGGACCAGGCCTCCATCGCGGTGCGTAGGCTGGACCGCAGCGCCTCGCCCGGATCCTCCCAGGGGGACTCGAGCTCGGTGTGGGTCTCGGAGTAGATGTCCTCCCAGATGCGGCCCATGAGGGCGGCGACGACCTCGAACTTCGAGCTGAAGTAGTGGTAGAAGCTCGCGCGGGAGAGGCCGGCAGTCTTGATGATCTGGGCCACCGATAGGTCGTGCAGGCGCTGATCGGCGAGGAGCAGCTCGGTCGCCTCGAAGATCGCGCGCTCGGCCGCCTGATCGCCGGTGTGGGCTCGGGGCCGCTGGCGGCCGGCAGGGCTTGCGCTCACCACCCGGACTCTACCGCGCGGTGAGCGGGTGTCCAGTCACTGCGTATGGGCGCGGCGTCCGGTGCTTGGCGCGGGGGCTCGCCTTGGCGCGTGAAAGGAGCGGTCATTACGTATGGACACCGTGTATGGCAACCGGTTAGGCTTTTACCATGTCCCTTGCTTTGCAGCCCGGCGCCACCGATCTCTACCTTCCCGTCGCGGAGGCCGGGGAGGTGCTCGACCCGTACACGGTGCACACGTACTACTTCGGGTTCTCGGTGCCGGAGGCCGGGATCGGGGCGTACCTGTACTTCCGGGCGCAGCCGGCCTTCGGGCTCTCGCAGGGCGGCCCGGTCATCTTCCGCGGGCTGGACAACACGGCCCTGCTGGACGCCGAGTACCACGACTACCGGGCGACGATGCCGTGGCCGCAGGTCCAGGGCAACACGATCACGACGGCCAACGGCTACGTCATCACGGTGCTCGAGCCGGGGGAGCTCATCCGGCTGCAGTACACGAGCCCGGACGGGACGACGAGCTTCGACATCGAGCAGCGGGCAATCTCCCCGCTCGTCGCGCGCGGGCACATCGTCCCCGGCGAGGAGGACCACCACGCCGGCGCGCGGCGCGAGCCGGGGGGGATCGAGCAGTTCATGCACGCCACGGGAGAGCTGACGCTCCGCGGGGAGCGCTTCGACGTGGACTGCCTGGCGGTGCGCGATCGCTCGTGGCTGCAGGTCCGGGGCGAGGAGCCGGGCGGCGCCCGCCGCTCGCCGCCCGTGGGGTGGACGCCGATCTCCTTCGGCCCCGACCTGTCGCTCAACGTCACGAGCATGGAGAACAAGGACACCGGTCCTGCGTGGCTCGGCGTCTACGACGTCCCGGACGACGCGCCGACCTTCTACTCCGGCTGGATCGCGCGCGGAGAGGAGACCCGCGCGGTCGTGCGGGTGCGTCGCAACGCCCTGGAGTACCACCCGTTCCAGTACTCGGTCACCCGGCAGGAGCTCGAGATCGAGGACGACCAGGGCGAGGTCTACCGCTTCACGGGCGAGGCGCTCGCGATGACGCCGATGCATTCGTGGCCCAACATCGCCTTCCACGACAGCCTCTACCGCTGGACGGCGGAGGACGGCCGTACCGCCCACGGCACCTACCAGGAGATCTGGTGGGACGACTACCAGCGGGCGATGGCCGCGCGCCCGCCGCTGAGCCGGTGATGATCATGCCACCCAACGCATACGTGAAATTCATGACGTCCATGTCGACCCTCAAGTAGGCTCGCGACATGCGGCTGCCGCGGGGTCACAGACGTGGAGCGACGCTCGAGGAGACCGCGCGGGGGGTGCTCGTGGTGGTCGACGGTGACCGGTGCTTCACCGCGCTGGACCGTGCGATCCAGATCGCCCAGGCCCGGCACACGCGCCTCACGCTCGTCGTCCGCGAGCCGTGGTGGTCGGGCGTGGGGTGGTGCGGAGTGGGGTCGGTCTTCGTCCAGGTGCCCATGGCGCCCGAGGACGCGCTGGCCGACACGGCTCGCCGGGCGCTGGAGCGGGTCCCGGGCTGCCTGCCCGTGGACGTGGTCCTGCTGGCTCGTGGTGGCGCCGCCGCCGTGCGCCGCACCGGGCGGGGGCACGGCTGCGACACCGTCATCACGCGGCGCGGCCTCGCCTCGCTGTAGGCGGGGCCGCCCGCCGGCTCAGGCCGCCACCGCGCTACTGGGCCCCACGGCGGTGACCCGCCGCGGCACGCGGTCCTCCACCAGCTGCTGCTGCTCTGCGCTGCGGCGGCCCACCGTGTCGCGTGCCGCCGCGGGTGGCTCGAGCAGCTCATCCCACGTCAGGTGGGCGACGTCGTCCTCGTGCTCGATGACGCCGGCGGCCACCAGGCGCCGCGCGCGCTCGCGGACCAGC
>JAOPZJ010000182.1 GCA_025964155.1 Solirubrobacterales bacterium | reverse complement strand
GATGCCGGCGCCGCCGGAGAGGAAGTGGCGTCGGTCGACGTTGGGCGGCCCGGGCATCGCCTGCTCCTACTTGCGGACGGTGATGTCCATCGTCATCTCCGTCTCGTGGAACGTGCAGATGAAGTGGTACTTGCCGGGCTTGGTGAAGCCGGTGACCTTGAACGTGGCCGGCCCCGCGGCGAACGGCGGGGACTGGAAGGTCGTCCTCGTGACCTTCTTGCCGGCGTCGTTCACGTAGGTGAACTTCGCTCCAAGCGGCTTCTTCGTGAGCTTCACGTCGTGGCTGTCGCCGACCTCGGTGGGCCACTTCCACGTCACGGTGGAGCCCGGGTTCATCGTGAGCTTCGCCGGGCCGTAGAAGTTGTCGTTCATCGTGACCGTCTTCTTCTGCGGCGGGAGCTTTGTCGCGCCGTCGGCGACGGCGACCAGCACGCCGGCGGCCGTGACGGCCGCCAGCGCCGTGGCGATGGGCTTGCGCGTCATGCGCGGGTCAGCCTCCCAGCCCGTCGATGGGCTTGCGGTCCGGGCGCGGCGGGTGCGGATGCTTCTTCCACGAGTCCTCCTGGGCCTGGGACTTCGTCAGGTAGTCGGCGACCTCGAGCACCTGGGTGACGTCCGTGGCGTTCTGGGGCGTGCCACCGCACTTGGGGTACAGCAGGAGCTCGGGCTGGCTGCCGGGGTCGTACGTCGCGCCGGCCGACTGGTTCTCCCAGCAGTTGCCCGAGCCGGAGCCCTCCGTCCAGACGTCCACGCCGTTGGCGTCCTCGAAGGGCGCGCCCATCGTGTTGAACTTCACCTTGTTGTTCCGGTTGGTCGCCGGCGCGTACGTCGGGTCCGAGACGCTCATGACGCCGTACTTGAAGTTGCCGAAGATGAGGTTGTTCTTCGTCGTCCAGTTCGTGACGCCGAAGAGCACGACGCCGACGCCGGTCGGGTAGTTGAAGCCGCCGGTCGCCGCGGGCAGCGCCTTGACCCGTGAGCCGGGCTTGAAGTAGTTGAAGTTGTTCCAGTAGATGAGGTTCTCCTGGACCACGCCGTCCTGCGCCGGCGCGAACTTCTCCGACCCCAGGGTGTTCGGTGCCACGCCCGCACCGTTGTTGTAGAACTCCGAGTTGCGGATGTCGACGTACTTGGAGTTCGTGCCCGAGTAGCCCAGCACGTTCTCGTAGGCCTCCAGGTGGGACAGCAGCGTCGTGACCGGCTTTGCCTGGGGCGGGGTCTGGCCGACGTAGAAGGCGCTGTCGCCGTGGCCGTAGCCGACGGAGTACGTCATGCGCCCGCCGGTGCAGTTGAAGGCATAGAGCCCGTACGCGCGGTTGAAGCCCGCGATGACGTGGTCCATCACGTAGCCGTTGCAGTTGCGCACGAAGAAGCCGTTGGCCGGGAAGTTCTGCGCGGTCATGTTGCGCATCTCGACGTTGTCGGCCCCGTCGACGAAGATGCCGTTCTGGGCGGGGTTGCCGTCCAGCCGCTTGGCACCCTTGCCTTCGAGGACGACCTGTTCCGGCTTGGTCCCGGTGCCGACGATCTTCAGCCCGTCCTTCGCGTGACCCTTGAGGTCGACGCCCTCGACGTACGTTCCCGGCTTGACGCTCACGGTCGCGCCCTTGGGGGCGGCGTCGACGGCCTTCTGGATGGAGGAGTACGGGCAGCCGCGGCGACAGACGAGCAGCTTCTTCTTGGGCGCCGCCTTCTTCGCGGCAGCCGTCTTCGCCGTGGCGGCGGACTTCGCGGTGGTCGCGGCAATCGCCCCCTGGGCCCCCGTCACCGTCAAGAGCGCGCACAGCAGCGCGATCACCATCGTCGAGCGCTTCACAAGCATCCTCCTCCAAGAGTGGTACTTCCGTGCAAGTCTCGGCTCAGCTTGTCATCAGTCGGTTCTGGATGCAACCGAGTGGCCCAGGACCTGCGCGAACCAGGCGCGCAGCACCGGGGCCATGACGCGCTCGGCGAAGTCCTCCGGATCGGGGGCGGTGAGCGCGTGCAGCACCAACCCGTGGATGAGGGCGACGAGCGCGTGTCCGTCGCGCCGGGGGTTCGTCGCGCCCAGCGCGCCCAGCGCAGCCTCGGCGACCTCGCGGAACGCCTGCGGCCAGCCGCGCAGCTCCGCGGTACCGGGCGTCGTGCGTGCCACGCGCAGGTACAGCTCGAACTCGGCGAACTGCGCCAGCCGCCGTTCCCGCAGCAGATAGAGGTGGTAGTCGATCAGCGCCTCGACACCGTCGTCGATCGTCATCGAGCCGCCCGTGGTGACGGCGTCGGCGATCTTCCGGAAGACCGCCGCCTCGCGCTCGATGAGGCGGCCCATCGCCGCCTGCATGAGCTCCTCCTTGGAGGCGAAGTAGTACGTCGTGGCCGCCAGCGGGACGCCGGCGGCGTCGGCGACGCGGCGGTGCGTCACACCCTCCAGGCCCTCCTCCTCGACGATCGCAAGCGTCGCGTCGACGATCGCATCGCGCCGCTCCAGGCCGCGTTGCTGGCGTCGTGGTGCGGTGCGGGGGCGGTCGTCCATCTGGAGAAAGTCTGCCATCCTCGGCGCGTCTTGTTCGAGCGCGCCCGTCACCGGCAGATTGCCGGCCCAGTTGTGGCGGCACTGTGCGTGTCGCTGGGGCTCGCTGCCTGCGGCGCGCAGGACGGCACCACCGACACCTCCGGGACGCGTCTGCCCGGCGGCGGCCCGCGACCGCTGGAGGCGTCGTACGTCTTCCGGGACGGGCAGCTGACCCCCGGGCGCGTGAGCATCCCGGCGACCGACCAGGTGCAGCTCGTCGTGAGCGCCGCCGACGGGCGCCCGCACGGCATCGTCGTGCAGGTGGGCGGGCGGCGCACGCGCATCGTGCTGCGCCCGAGCGAGACGGTCCGGCGCCGGCTGACCGGCCTGCGCTCACCGGCGCGGTACCGGCTCGTCCCGGACGGGGCGTCCGATCCCGTCGTGCTGCAAGTGGGGTAGGCACAGCGCGCCGGTCCGCCCCGCGGGTGCAGATCAGCTGGCGCCCTGCCGATAGAGCGGCTGTGGCCCTGCTCGACGAACTCCGAACCCCGGCGCCCGCCCGGCGCTGGTCAAGCGCGCCAGACGCCGCGCTGGTCCGGGGGGCAACCGCCGGGCACGACGGCGCGTTCGCAGAGATCTTCGCCCGCTACCACGCACCGCTCGTGCGTTACTGCCGGGGGATCCTGCTCGACGACGACGTCGCGCAGGACGCGGCCCAGAACGCCCTGGCCAGCGCGCTGCGCGCCCTGAGTGCCGGGCGCTCGCTGCCGCAGTCCCTTGGGCCGTGGCTCTACCGCATCGCCCAGCGGGAGGCCGTCGACTTGGCCCGTAGTCGTCGCCGCGACGCCGCGCGCCGAGCCGCGGACACCGAGGGCGCCGAGCTCCTGGCGAACATCCCCGCCCCGGCGGACGAGCGCGCGCGTGACCGCCTCCGCGAGCTCCTCGGCGATCTGTCGCGGCTGCCGCTGCGCCAGCGCAGCGCCCTGCTGCTGCGCGAGCTGAGCGGCCTGGAGTACGCCGAGATCGCCGTGGCCCTCGACTCGACCCCCGCCGCGGCGCGCCAGTCCGTCTGCGAGGCGCGCCAGGCACTCGTGCAGTCCGGATCCGGTCGGCAGGACAGCTGCTCGGCCGTCCGGGAGCTCGTCGACGGCGGCGACCGCCGGCGGCTCCGCGCCCGGCGCGTGCGTGCGCACCTGGACGACTGCCTCGGGTGCCAGGCGTTCGCCGCGAAGATCACCGACCGTCGCCGCGACCTGGCGCTGCTCTTCCCGCTGCACCCCGCAGCGATCGCCTCCGCGGGCGGTGCGCTGGCGACGCTCGGCGGTGGTGGGGCTGCGGCCGGCGGGGGCGCCGTCGCCGCGTCGGGCTGGTCGTTCGGCCTCGGAGGCCTCGGGGCGTCTGGCGCCGCCAAGTGCGCGGCCGTGTGCGCGACCGCCGCGATCGTCGGGGTCGGCTCGCTCGCCGAGAAGGCGGCCCACCCGTCCCGCCCCGCGGCCCCGGTCACCGTGATCGCGCAGGTGCCGCAGCCCGGCGGTGCCACCGCCGGG
>JAOPZJ010000162.1 GCA_025964155.1 Solirubrobacterales bacterium | reverse complement strand
CCCGGCGCGCCCATCGGCGAGGCCTGGGAGGTCGTCGACCGCCCCGAGGCCCAGAGCGTCGTCGCCGGGGGCCCGTTCGACGGACAGACGCTGCACGACCTGTGGATCGGCCATCGCGACGAGCTGTTCGGCTCGCGCGCTGCCGTGTTCGGCGAGCGCTTTCCGATCCTCGTCAAGCTGCTGGACGCCCGCGAGACCCTGTCGGTCCAGGTGCACCCGCCGGCCCGTCTGGCCGACGAGCTCGGCGGCGAGCCCAAGAACGAGCTGTGGTTCGTCACCGCGACCGCGCCGGGCGCGCACCTGTACGTCGGCCTTCGCGCGGGCGTCACCCGTGCGGCGTTCGGCGCCGCCCTGGAGGCCGGCGCGGACGTCTCCTCCATGTTGCACCGCGTCGACGTCCACCCCGGTGATGCGATCTTCATCCCGTCCGGGCGCGTGCACGCGATCGGCGGCGGGTGCCTCATCGTCGAGATCCAGCAGAACTCCGACACGACCTACCGCGTCTTTGACTTCAACCGGCTCGGGCTCGACGGTGAGCCGCGGGAGCTGCACGTCCCGCAGTCGATGGCCTCGATCGACTGGGACGACGTCGAGCCGCCGCTGCACGGCGCGGACGACGGGCCGCTCGTCGACAACGCCTGCTTCGCGGTCACCCGCTATGCGCTGCCGGGCCCCGCGGTGCTCGCGGCGCCGGGAGAGTGCGCCATCGTGGCGGTCGTCGACGGTGCGGTGCGCTGCGGGGACGCCTCGTTCGCACCGGGGCAGTGCTTCCTCATACCCGCGCACGGCGGCACGCAGCTGCCGGTCACGCCGCTGGCGGGCGCGCCGGCGACGGTGCTGGTGACGGAGCTGCCGCGGTCCTGAAGCTGGCGCCGGCACCCGGGCAGCTCGGGGCGTGCACCCACCATTGCCCTGGCGACGGTGGATGCACTCCCCGCTACAGCGCCTTGAGCTCTTCGGTGATGTCCGCCACGGAGCCCTTGGCGTCGCCGAACAGCATCGACGTCTTGGGGTTGACGAACAGCGGGTTGTCGATGCCGGCGTACCCGGAGGACATCGAGCGCTTGAGCACGATGATCGAATGGGACTCGTCGACGTTGAGGATCGGCATCCCGTAGATCGGCGAGTCGGCCTTGTTGCGGGCGTCCGGGTTGGTGACGTCGTTGGCGCCGATGACGAGCGACACGTCGGTGCGCGCGAACTCGCCGTTGATGTCGTCCATCTCCTTGAGCTGCTCGTACGGCACGTCGGCCTCGGCCAGCAGGACGTTCATGTGGCCGGGCATGCGCCCGGCGACCGGGTGGATGGCGTACTTGACCTCCACGCCCTTGGCCTCGAGCATCTTCGCCATCTCGCGGACGGCGTGCTGGGCCTGGGAGACGGCCATGCCGTAGCCCGGGACGACGACGACCTGCCGCGCGTAGGCCATCTGGATCGCGACGTCCGCGGCGCTCGTGGCCCGCACGGTGCCACCGCCGGCGCCGACGGCACCGGCGGCGGCCTCGACGGTCCCGCCGAAGCCACCGGCGATCACCGACGTGATCGTGCGGTTCATCGCGGTGGCCATCTGCTGCGTCAGCAAGGTACCCGAGGCGCCGACGATCATGCCGGCGACGATCAGCGCCGTGTTGTTCAGCGCCACGCCGGTCGCCGCCGCGGACAGGCCGGTGAAGGCGTTCAGCAGCGAGATGACGACGGGCATGTCAGCGCCGCCGATCGGCAGCACGAGCAGGTTGCCCAGCGCGGCGGCGGCGACGAGCAGCAGGATCATCAAGCCCTCGCTGTGCGAGCCGGCGACGATCGCCACACCCGCACCGACGGCCACGAGGCCGAGCGCCGCGTTGACCGGTGTCTGCAACGTGCCGATCGTCACGGGCTTGCCGTCGATGAGCTCCTGCAGCTTGGCGAACGCGATGTTCGACCCCCAGAAGGAGACCGAGCCGACGATCGCCGCGAAGACGCTGAAGATCGCCACGTAGGTCGGCACGCCGTCAAAGCCGTTGGATGAGCGGAACTCCACCCACGCGATCAACGCGACCGCACCGCCGCCGACGCCGTTGAACAGCGCGACCATCTGCGGCATCTGCGTCATCTTCACCTGACGCGCCGCCGGCACGCCGACGACCGTGCCGATCGCGATCCCCAGCAGGATCAGGGCGATGTTCGACACGTCGGGCACGAGGAACGTCGCGATCACCGCGAAGCCCATGCCGACCGCGGCGATCCGGTTACCCCGGACCGCCGTCTTGGGGCCCGTCAGGCCGCTGAGCCCGTAGATGAACAGCGCGAACGAGACGATGTACAGGACGCTGCGGGTGTCGGCGTCCGTGATGAAGCTGGCGAGGATCACTGGGGAGCCTCCGCGTCGGCTTCCACAAGCTCCTTGGGCTTCTGCTTGAACATCTCCAGCATGCGATCGGTCACGAGGAACCCGCCGACGACGTTGATCGTGCCGAACGCGACCGCGATGAGGAGCAGCAGCTTGTTGAGGAAGCCCTGGGCGTGCCCGTCGACGAGCAGCAGGATGCCGCCGAGCACGACGATCCCGTGGATGGCGTTGGTGCCCGACATCAGCGGCGTGTGCAGCGTGTTGGGGACCTTGGAGATCACCGCGTAGCCGACGAAGCCGGCCAGCACGAGGATCGCGAGGTTGGTGACGAGCATCAGGCCTTGGCCTCCACGGTCTTCTTGGCACCCTCGTGGACGATCTGGCCGTCGCGCGTGATGCACGCGCCGGCGATGATCTCGTCCTCGAAATCGAGATGGAGGTCGGGCTTGGCGCCCTCCCCCTCAGGCGTCTGCAGCATGAGCTCGACGAGCGACTGGATGTTGCGGGCGAAGAGCGCGGAGGCGTGCTCGGGCATGTCCGCGACGATGTTCAGCGGCGCGCTGATCGTCACGTCGTGCTTGACGACGGTCTGCCCGGGCTCGCTGAGCTCGCAGTTGCCGCCCGTCTCGCCCGCGAGGTCGACGATGACGCTGCCGGGCTTCATGCCCTCCACGGCCTCGGCGGTCACGAGTCGCGGCGCCGGACGGCCCGGCACCAGCGCCGTCGTGATGACGATGTCAAAGCCCTTCGTCGCGTCCGTCAGCGCCTGCTGCTGCTGCGCGCGCTCCTCCTGCGTCAGCTCGCGCGCGTAGCCACCCTCGCCGGCGGCGTCGATGCCGAGGTCCAGCCACTTGGCGCCGAGCGACTCCACCTGCTCGGCCGTCTCGGGCCGCACGTCGTAGCCCGTCGTCTGCGCCCCCAGGCGCCGCGCCGTGGCCAGTGCCTGCAGCCCCGCCACGCCGATGCCGAGCACGAGGACCTTCGCCGGCGGGATCGTGCCCGCGGCCGTCATGAGCATCGGGAAGAAGCGCGTCGACTCGTCCGCCGCCATGAGCACGGCCTTGTAGCCGGCGACGTTGGACTGCGAGGACAGCGCGTCCATCGCCTGCGCCCGCGAGATCCGCGGGATCGCCTCCATCGCGAACGCCGTCGTGCCCTTGGCCGCCAGTGCGCTGGCCGTGTCCGGACTCGACAGCGGCGCCAGGAAGCCGACGAGCACGGTGCCGGCGCCCAGCTGCGCGATCTCGTCCGCCGTCGGGGGCGCGACCTTGACGACCAGATCGGCCGACCACACGTCCGTCGCGAGCGTCGCGCCCGCGGCTTCGAAGAGGTGATCGGGGATCAGGGCGTGCTCCCCGGCGCCGGGCTGGACGACGACGTCCACACCCTTGGCCGTGAGCTTCTTGACGACCTCGGGGACGAGCGCAACGCGGCGCTCACCCTCGGCGGTCTCCTTCGGGACTCCGAGTCTCATAGGCAGAGCGGGACCTTAGTGGTTGCACGCAACGGATGGGTGGTACGCCGGAGTCCATTGTTGGTCTGAAGTTCAGACCTTGATGCCCCATCACCCCGAAAAAGGGAACGGCCTGCGCGCGAACGCCACGAGCGCCTGCGCCGTCACCCACACCGGCGTCTGGACGATCGTGCGGCTGTAGCGGACGCTGCCGTCGCGCTGGATGAGCGATCCCAGGTACCCAAGCGGGGGCCGCGACCCGCCCCGTCTGACCCGGTCGACGTTCACCTTCGCGGCGACGAGCGCCTGGACAGCGAAGGCGGTCGACTGCGCGTTGCTCGGCGCGCTGGGCGACAGTGGGAAGCCGCCGTCGCGGTTCTGACGCGCGCGCAGGAAGGCGGCCGCGCGCGACACCGCCCGGCCGCCGCGTCCGGCGGCGATGATCGCCTGCAGCGCGGCGGCGGTGTCGTCGATGCCGCTGGCGCCGCCCTTGCGCGCGAAGTTGAAGCCGCCATCGGCGTTCTGCTGGGCGGCGACGAACCGGCCGGCCCGCTTGACGCCCCCGTCGGCGGTGCCGGCCCCGCCGGCCCGCAGCGCGAACAGGAAGAACGCGGTCTGGTTCGTCAAGCCCGACACCGAGCCGTCCGGGCGTTGGCGGCTGCGCAGCACGCGCAGCAGCACGCGGCCCTTGCTGTCGCGGGCCCGAATGCCGCAGGCCCGCAGCGCGAGGATCGAGCGCTCCAGATCCCCGGCGCCCGACTGGCGGCTGGCCGCGCGGCGGATGAACGTGACCGTCCGGGACGGGCAGCTGCGACCGGCGGCGCCGAGACCGATCGCCGACCAGGCGGTGTGCAGCGCCGTCGAGGACTGGCCCTTGGCGGCGCCCCAGCCACCGTCCGGGTTGCGCGCGCGCTGCAGGTACCCGCTGGTCCGACTGGCCGCCGACGCCGCCGCCCCCGCCGTGTCCGCACCCAGCGGACCCGTCCCGCCGCCCGGCCCGATCGCGAGCGTCGCGACCGCGACGGCGAGCACCGCGACGATGCCCGCCACCGGCAGCCGGGCCGCCGCGACCGACGCGGGGACCGCCGGCTCCCAGCGCACGCTCATGCGGGTGCGGAAGCGCTGCAGGGCACGGACGAACCCCGGGCCGAACGCCAGGCAGAAGACGACGTTCCCGACGGCATGGGCGACGTTGTAGGACAGCGAGACCCCGCTGATGACGCCGTACTGGGCGAACGTGTGGGACCCGCTCAGCGAGACCCACGTCTGAAAGTCCATGATCGCGCCGAACCCGAGGCCGGCCAGGCCGCAGCAGAGCGCGAGCGACCAGCGGCCCATCCCCCGGCGCGAGAGGACCGCCAGCGTCGCGCCGAAGATCCCGCACAGGCCCCACGCCCCCATCTGGAACGGCGTCCACGGGCCCTGGCCGAAGAAGATGTTGGAGGCCAGCGCGGCGACAGCGCCGACGGCGAAGCCCGGTGGGCCGCCCAGCACGTAGCCGCTGAGCAGCACGATGTCCGTCGTCGGCTTGACGTTCGGCAGCGGCGCGAAGGCGACCCGGCCGATGGCGGCGAGGGCCGCGAGCGTCGCGACGAGCGCGAGCACCTTCGTGGACGGCGCCGAGCGCTCGTACCAGCCGAAGCCGACCGACAGCGCGAGGAACAGGATCGTGAACGAGGCGACGGTCCAGCTCATCGCCGCACCTCCAGGGATGGTGGGGGATGTGCGGTGCTCGAAGGCGCCGCGGCGCCGGCGCGCTCGCGCAGCAGCGCGACGCCCTCCTGCGCCGTCAGGACGCCGGCGTCACCGCCGAGGATGCGCGCGGTCTCCGTGGCGAAGTACCAGCCGCCGGCCAGCACCTCGGCCGGCGTGCCGTCGGCGATCGGCCGGCCGTCGGCCATGAGGATCACGCGGTCGGCGAAGGCCGCGGCGAACTCCGCGTCGTGCGTGGCGACGAGCACGGCGCTGCCGGCC
>JAOPZJ010000181.1 GCA_025964155.1 Solirubrobacterales bacterium | reverse complement strand
GAGGGCGCCAACGCCCTGGACATCACCCGCAACGTGATCGACATGCAGCGGCCCCGCCACCGCCTGGACAGCGGCACGTGGGGGGTCATGGGGATCGGAATGGGTTACGCCATCGCCAGCGCCGTCGAGACCGGCGATCCGGTGCTGGCCATCGTGGGCGACAGCGCCTTCGGGTTCAGCGGCATGGAGGTCGAGACGATCTGCCGCTACCGCCTGCCCATCACGGTGATCGTGATGAACAACGGCGGCGTCTACCGGGGCGACGAGGTGAACCTGGCGTCCTCCGCCGACCCGTCGCCCACCACGCTCGACCCGAGCGCCCACCACGAGCGTCTGATCGAGGCGTTCGGCGGCACCGGCTACCGCGCCACGACCCCCGACGAGCTTGAACAAGCCCTCCGGGCGGCACTCAGCTCTGGAGCCCCCGGCCTGATCGATTGCGTGCTCGACCCGAGCGCGGGCACCGAGAGCGGTCACCTCACCAACCTCAACCCGAAGAGCGCCGTCACCGCCACAACGGCCGCGGCGCTCACGCCCTGACTCGTCCCGCGGGATCCCTCGCCACCACGGGCCGACTCCTAGAAAGGAACGCACCATGACGGACACCCTCCCCCTTGCCGGGATCAAGGTCATCGACTTCACCGGCGTGCAGGCCGGGCCGGCCTGCACCCAGCTGCTGGCCTGGTTCGGCGCCGACGTCCTGAAGGTCGAGCGCACCAGCGGCGGCGACGTCACCCGCAACCAGCTGCGCGACATCCCGGATGCCGACGCCCTGTACTTCACCATGCTCAACAGCAACAAGCGCTCCCTCGCCATCGACACCAAGACCCCGGAGGGGCTCGCGGTGATGGAGCAGCTGATCCGCGTCTCCGACGTCCTGGTGGAGAACTTCGCACCGGGAGCGATGGACCGGATGGGGCTCTCGTGGGAGCACATCCAGGAGCTCAATCCCGGCCTGGTCTACGGGTCGGTCAAGGGCTTCAACGACGAGTCCTCGTATGCCGACCTCAAGGTCTACGAGAACGTCGCTCAGGCGGCCGGCGGGGCGCTGTCCACGACCGGGTTCTGGGACGGCCCGCCCACCGTCAGCGCCGCGGCGCTTGGAGACTCGAACACCGGGATGCACCTGGCCATCGGCATCCTGACCGCCCTGCTCAGCCGGGAGAAGACGGGACAGGGTCAGAAGGTGTCGGTGTCCATGCAGGACGCGGTCCTGAACCTGTGCCGGGTGAAGCTCCGCGACCAGCAGCGCCTCGAGCGCGTCGGCCACCTCGAGGAGTACCCGCAGTACCCGAACGGCACCTTCACCGACGTCGTGCCCCGCGGCGGCAACGCCGGCGGCGGCGGCCAGCCGGGCTGGGTCCTCAAGTGCAAGGGCTGGGAGGACGACCCCAACGCCTACATCTACTTCACGATCCAGGAGCAGAACTGGGCTCGCACCTGCGAGGCCATCGGCAAGCCCGAGTGGGCCGACGACCCTGACCATCGCACCGCCGCGGCCCGCCAGGAGCGCCTCTTCGACATCTTCGCCGGGATCGAGGAGTGGCTGGCGGACAAGACCAAGTACGAGGCCGTCGACATCCTGCGCACCTACGAGGTCCCGTGCGCTCCGGTGCTCAGCATGAAGGAGCTCGCCTACGACTCGGACCTGCGCAAGAGCGGCACGGTCGTGGAGGTCGAGCAGAAGCAGCGCGGCACCTATCTGACGGTGGGCAGCCCCATCAAGTTCTCGGACTTCACACCCACGATCACCGGCGCGCCGCTCCTGGGCGAGCACACCGACGAGGTCCTCGCCGAACTCGGCTACGACGCCGACCAGATCGCCGCGATGCACGCCGACGGCGCCGTCGGGGGCGCACGAACCGGCGAGCTTTCGGCACCAGGGGATGTGGTGACCGCCAGCCAGCAGTAGGAGGCGCACGAGGATCATCGAATGCGCGCCCGCGGCGATCCCGCGAGACGATGCTGCTCAACTCCCGCCTTGCCGAGCAACGCGCCGCGGTCCGATCAGCGGGGCCGCAGGCCGTCGACGAGCAGGTCCACGCACTCGCGGAGCGCGACCGACGAGCTCACGCCGGCGGAGCGGACGAACTCCGGTTCGGTGAACCTGAGGACCACCACGAAGATGGCCTCGGCGACAACCCGCGGGTGGACCGACTGGTAGTGACCGTGTTCGGCTCCCTCGCGGATAAGGCGCTCGAATGCGTCGCGCGAGTCGGCGATGCGCCGATCGAACAGCAGTCTCGCGGGCGGGTAGTCCCGGACGGCGTCCATGAACCTGGGGCCGAGCGGTGCGAAGTCCAGCGCACCGCTCGTGAGCATCGCCCGGATCTGCTCCACCGGGTCGGTCTCACGCCGGATCGCCTGCACGCCGCGCGACATGATCCGGTGCATCATGCGGTCGAGGACGATGAGCAGGAGCTCCTCCTTGCTCGGCGCCAGTTCGTAGAGCGTGCTGCGCGAGCAGCGCGCCTCGGCGGCGAGTCGGCCGATTCTCACGGCGCGCACTCCCTCGCGGAGGAACACCGCCTCGACAATGTCGAGCACCTCCTCCTGGCGAGCGGAGAAGCGTCGAGGCTCGGCGAGTGAGACCTCTGGTGTGGGGGCGTCCGTGAGCGCGGAATACGGCACAGCACGACAATACCAGTATGTGTACTATTGCTCGCTTGTTGGTACAGCGTCCGCGGCGGGGCGGGGCGGGCATGGATCGATACGTAGACAGGCGGGTGCGCGTGGGAGGACCAAGTCAGAAGGCGTCCGGCGGTCGGCCGAGACGCCGAGGGTGGATCGGCGTTGCGGCTGCGCTCGGTATGGCAGCGACCATGACGGCGAGCGCCTGGGCCGAAGCACCACGCGCGGGCGACCTGCCCGACCCCGGTTCCACGCAGACCTTCCAGTACGGATCGGGCCCGACCGCCTACCCCTATCTCGTCTACGTCCCAACCACGTACGACCGCACGCGTCCGGCACCGCTCGTGGTCATGACGCACGGCTGCCAGACCACCGCCGACCAGCAGATGCGCGCCAACCTCTACAACCGCGTCGCCGAGCGCGAGCGATTCGTCGTGCTCTACCCCGACGTCGATGCCACCGCGACGCTGCAGCCGGGCCCGACGGAGCGGTGCTGGCGGTTCCCCGTGCCGACCAGCTGGCACCGGGACTCCGGGGACGCCGCGGCGCTCGCCGGGATGACGCGCGCCGTCATGGCCCGCTGGCGCATCGACCCGGAGCGGGTCTACATGGTGGGTATGTCCGCGGGCGCCTTCATGACGTCGATCATGGCCGCCGCGTACCCGGACCTCTACGCCGCGGTGGCGATCAATGCAGGCGGGGCGTACGCCGATCCCGAGTGCCTGGTGGGCAACCCGGTCACGACCCCGGTGCAGGTCAGCGCGCAGCTCGCGTACGGCGAGATGGGGTCGCGCGCACGGGTCGTCCCGCGCCTTGTCATGGGAGGCGATGCGGACCAAGGCGTCACCCCTCCGTGCGCCGACAAGGCCCTCGAGCAGGGCCTGCGGACGAACAACCTCGTGATCAACGGCACCCAGGCCGGCCCGATCGCGCTGTTGCCGTCCTCCGTCCGCGAGGAACCCAAGCCAGGCGGCTACGCCTCGACCGTCAGCACCTACCGCGACCCGGAGGGCTGCATCGTCGGCGAACGCTGGTCGATCCACGGCATGAACCACTTCTGGCCGGGTGGCTCGAGCGACCCGACGCTGGCGAACTTCACGGATCCCAAGGGCCCGAACGGCGCCGAGATCTCGTGGCGGTTCCTCGCCCGCTACACCAAGCGCGCGACGGCCATGCCGTGCGCCGAGGCGCCGGCTGCGACGGCGACACCGGCCCCGTCCGTGAGCCAGAGGGCCGGGTACTGCCGGCGCCGCCAGGTCCTGCTGGCGCTTCCGCGACAGACCCGAGCGGCGCGCGCGACCGTGAACGGTCGCCGCATCGCCGCGCGGGTCTGGCATGGCCGCCTCCGACTGGTGCTCCCCGCCGGCCGTCGCGCGCGGACCGTCGTCGTGATCCACGCGCGCACACGCACCGGTCATCCCGTCACGCGCCGCCATCGATACCGCGGGTGCGGCCCGTGAGCGCGAGCACGGGGTCGTCGCGCGCGCGGGTCGCTCTCGCGTTGGCATCGGGTGTCGCCGTCGCGCTCGGGCTGATCGCCCCGAACGCCCACGCCAGCACGCTCGAGGAGATCACGATCCCAGCCCGCCACGGTGAGGTCGCCGAGAGATGGCACCCAAGCTACCCCGGTCCACCGCGGGCGAAGGTCCTGCTGCCCGACGGCTACGACCCGGCCAAGGACTACCCGCTGATGGTCCTGCTCGGCGGGGCCAACAACACCTACGCCTCCTGGTCGGACCGGACTCAGGGCAACATCGCGAAGTACGCGGCCGGACTCGATGCGATCATCGTGATGCCCGAGGGCGGAACCGGCTGGTACACCGATTGGTGGAACGGCGGAAAGCGCGCGGACCCCGCGTGGGAGAGCTACATCCTCGACGAGGTCGTCCCCCAGATCGAGGAGCGCTACCGGATCCGGCCACAGCGCCGCTGGCACGCGCTCGCGGGCGGCTCGATGGGCGGACTCGGGGCGACGTACCTGGGTGGGCGGCTGCCCGGGTACTTCGGCAGCGTCGTCTCGGTCTCGGGCCTGGTCGACCTCGAGCACTACCCGTACACGAATTGGGCGCAGGCCGTGCTCGGGGAGGCATTCGCCGGGCAGGTTCCGGGCGACGTCGAGGCGGTCTCCGGGCCCTACGGCGGGTTCTACGCCGTAGGCCACAACCCGGCCCGGCTCGCCCCCAACCTGCTGCACACGCGGGTGTGGATGGGTGCGGGGGACGGGACGCCGATTCCCGAGGAGAATGCGGTCAACGTAGGCGCGCCCTACGACTATGCAGCCGAGGGCGCCATCATCAGGCCATCGTCCGACAGCTACTTCGAGGCGTTGCGGAAGGCGGGGGTCGACGTCACCTACAGCCCGCGCCACGGCGGTCACACCTGGCCCGCCTTCGGGGCCCAGATTCGTGACGCGATCGCCTGGGGCCTGTTCGAGCCCGTCGACGAGCACCCGACGAGCTGGGTCAACGACACGGTCGCGACCCACGGCGAGCTGTGGGAGTTCGCGTACCGCTTCGACACGCCTCCTGACCGCGTGGTGCGCTTCCGCCGTCGCGGCGACACCGTATTCGTCGGGGCCGCCGGATCCCCGGTGACGATCACGACCCCCGGCGGCTGCAACGTGCACGAGCCCACCCCGGCGACAGTGACGGTCCCGGCCCCGCCCTGCGCACGCCTCGCCATCCGGGTGCGACCGCGAGTGCTACGCGCCGGCCACCGCGCATGGATCCGAGTCACCGTCACCCCCGCCGCCAGCGGCATCGTCGTCGCTTGGGGCCGCCGCCACGCCGTTACCGACGCCCGGGGCGTCGTCACGCTGTCGACCTGCCTGACAAGCCGACGGCCCCGGCGGATCCGCGCCACCGCCGACAACTTCCTTGCCGCGACCGCCACCATCCGCGCCCGCGGCTCAATCCGCAGCTGCCGCCGCCGCGGCTGACGCGCCCGAGCGCGCGCGCCTGAGCGTCAGGCTGGCGACGTCCCGGCCGCCGCATCGCCCGGGGCGATGACGCCGGACTCGTAGGCCAGGACGACGGCGTGGACGCGGTCGCGGACTCGGAGCTTCTGCAGCACGTGCGTGACGTGTGTCTTGACGGTGGTGTCGCTGAGGTGCAGCGCGGCGGCGATCTCGGCGTTGGACATGCCGCGCACAAGCAGACCGAAGACGTCCTGCTCGCGGGCGGTGAGCTCGTCGAGGCCGGCCGGTGGTGACGGGCGGTGTCCGCGCGTGAACTCCCGGATCACGCGGGTGGTGACGGACGGCGACAGCAGGCCGTCACCGGACGCGACGGTGCGGACGCCCGCGATCAGCTGCTCGGGCGGCTCGTCCTTGAGCATGAAGCCGCTCGCACCCAAGCGCAGGGCCTCGTACACGTACTCGTCGACGTCGAAGGTGGTGAGGATCAGCACGCGCGCGGCGGCGCGGGTGGCGAGGATCCGGCGGGTGGCCTCGAGGCCGTCGAGCTCCGGCATGCGGATGTCCATGAGGATCACGTCGGGGGTGAAGCGCCCGGCCTTGGCGACGGCCTCCAGGCCGTTGGTCGCCTCGGCCACGACCTCGATGTCCGGCTCGCCGGCCAGCAGCATGCGGAAGCCGGCCCTGACCATGGCCTGGTCGTCGGCGACGAGGACGCGGATGGTCACGTGCTCGCCCTCTCGATCGGCAACCGCGAGCGCAGGACGAAGCCGCCATCGGGTCCGCGCCCGGCGCTCATCTCGCCGCCATAGACCTTGACCCGCTCGCTGATGCCGATCAGCCCGTGGCCGAGCCCGTCGTCCGTCGCCCCGCCGCAGCCGTCGTCCCGCACCTCGATGCTCAGCGCGTCGGCGTCGTACCGCAGCCGGACGTCGACGTGCTGCGCGTGTGCGTGCTTGAGCGCGTTGGTCAGCCCCTCCTGCACGATGCGGTAGGCGGACAGCTCCATGCCGAGGGGCAGTGACCGCGGGTCGCCTTCGATGGCGAGGCCCGCGGGCAGCCCGGCCCGGCGCATGTCGTCTACGAGGTTGCCGAGCCCGGTGAGGCTCGGCTGCGGCGCGCGGTCCCCGCCCTCATCGTCCGAGCGCATCGCGCCGAGCAGGCGCCGCATCTCCGACAGCGCCTCGCGGCCTGCGCGTTCGACGTTGCGCAGCGCATCCTTGTCGTCCGTGAGCTGCGCCGGCAGGTTGTGGCGCACCGCGCCGGCCTGAAGCACCATCATGCTGACGGAGTGGGCGACGATGTCGTGCAGCTCGCGCGCAATCCGGGCCCGCTCCTCGGCGACGGCCAGGCGGGCGGCGGCCTCGCGACCGGCCTCGGCCCGGGTCGCCCGCTCGTGCGCCGCGGCGGCGTCGCGACCGCGCTCGCGCAGGCTGTAGCCGATGCCCCAGGCGACCGCGACGAGCGCCACGGCGATCACGAAGGTGACGATGCCGTTCGCCAGCGTCGGTTGGTCGCGGGCCACCAGGACGAGCAGCCCGATTCCGAGCGCGAGCCCCACCCGCGCCTGGTCGCGCGTCCCGAAGCGGGCCACGAGGAAGGAGGTGGCGAGCCCCGCGAAGAGCGGCGCCGTCGCCTCGTTCGTCGCGTCGCGCGTGACGAGGGCCATGACCCCGATGGCGCCGAAGGACAGCGCGACGGCCGGCAGCGGGAGGCGGCGTACCCCAAGCAGCGCGAGCGAGTAGACCAGCGCGGTCCCGACGAGCAGGGGCTTCGAGCCTGCA
>JAOPZJ010000103.1 GCA_025964155.1 Solirubrobacterales bacterium | reverse complement strand
CGAACGCCCAGACGGCGGGGCCGTCGAGCAGCCCCAGGACGGCCGCGTCGCGGTCGCCGTGGGCCAGGGCACGGGCACCGGCGGCGGCCCGCCGCGTCCCCCACCACAGCAGCCCCGGCCAGCAGCGCGGGGGCAGCGACCCCGGGTGCTCGCGATGTAGCCACGCCGCGCCCGAGCCATGGCGAAAGCGCTGGCCGAGCATCCCTGTGACCGTGGGCCGGCTGGCGTGGACGACCGTCGCGCGTGGGCGTGTCTCGAGCGTCCAGCCGAGGTCACGCACCCGCCAGCACAGGTCCGCATCGCCGCCCGAGCGCACGCCCGGCCGGAAGCCCCCGACCGCCTCGAACGCCTCGCGGCGCACCGCGGCGTGCGCGGTCTTGGCGAACGTCCACGGGCCGCGGTCCAGCGTCGAGTCGTGGGCCATCACCGCCTGCAGCTGCGCGAAGCGCGCGGCGGCCCGTGCGTCCGTGCCGACGGGCTCGTCCTCCACGCCGCCGGCCAGGACGCCCGCGGTCGCGGGCGGGACCGGATCCGAGAGCAGACGGTCCAGCAGGTCGGGGGGTGGATGCACGTCGGCGTCGAGGAAGACGATCCATGGGGCGACGCCGCGGATCGCGCCGGCGTTGCGCGCGAAGTACGAGGTCGCCACGTCGGCGGCGACGAGCACGCAGGCGTCCACCACGCCGACGCCGCGGTTGTCGACGATCGTCAGCGTGTCGCCGGGGTGCAGCTTCAGCGTGCGCATTCGCTCCACGACCGCGCGCAGCCGCGGCGCGTCGGCCGCGACGGGGACGATGACGTCGGCGGCTGGGCGGTCGACCGGCACGCCGCGGACGATACCCCCGGGCGCGCTGCTGAGTGGCTTGAGCCGGGAGCGGTCCGACGGGGGTGGCGTCAGGCCGCGCGTACGGTCATCGGCATGCCGTGCTTCGGGGAGATCGTCGGCATCTGGCGGATCTTCAGCTTGTAGCCGGAATCCACGTCCAGGCGCCAGCGCTCGAGGATCCGACGGGCGATGATGTCGACCTCGGCCTGCGCGAACCGCATGCCGATGCACGTACGCGAGCCGCCGCCGAACGGCACGTACGCGCCCTTCGGGATCGCCTCGCGACGCGCGGGCGCAAAGCGCTGCGGGTCAAAGCGCTCGGGGTCCTCCCAGACGTCGGGCAGGTGGTGGCTGGCCCACGAGCTGTAGTTGACGGCCGCGCCGCCGGGGACGCGCACGCCGCACAGGTCGAAGGGCTCGATCGAGCGCCGCGGGCCGATCCACGCCGGCGGATAGATCCGCAGCGTCTCGTCCAGCAGCAGCTCCATGGGCTGCGTGGCCTGCTCAGGCCGGCGGGAGAGCTCGTAGAACAGGAACGTGATCGTCGACGTCGTCGTGTCGTGGCCCGCGAACAGCAGCGTCATGACCTCGTCGCGGATGTGCGCGCGGCTCAGCGTGCCGCCGTCCTCGTCCTGGGCGTCCAGCAGCAGGCTGAGGAGGTCATCGCCCCGCGCGCCGGTGGCTCGGCGGCGCTCGATCTCCGCGTAGATGAGGGCATCCAGGCGTACACGCGCCTCCTGCATCCGCGCCCACGGCGTGCGCGGCCCGCGCAGCGCCTGCACGAGGTAGTCCTTGGCGTAGAAGGCCAGCGCCTGCTCGAAGTCGTGCGCCGCCTGCGGCGCGTGCTCGTTGCGCAGGCCAAAGAGGGCGCGCATCGCGATGCGCAGCGCGAGCTCCCGTGTCCATTCGTAGAGGTCCAGGTGCCGCCCGGCGTGCCATGGCTCCAGGGCGCGGTCGACCTCGTCGTGGATGACGTCGATGGACGCCGCGATCTGCTCCTTGTGGAAGGCGGGCAGCATGATCTTGCGCGAGCGGCGATGGAATTCGCCGTCGATCGTGAGCAGGCCGTCCCCCAGCAGCGGAAACAGATCCGCCATGTAGCCGTCGCGGTAGGAGAAGTTCTTCGCGTGCGAGACGAGCATGTGGTGGTTGGCCTCCGGCCCGAGGAGGAAGATCACGTTGCCGTGGAGGATGCGCAGCGTGAACACGGGGCCGTAGCGCGCGTAGGCCTCCAAAAGTACGGCGAGCGGATCGGTCCCGAAGCGCTGGGTGCGCTTCATGCTGAAGCGCGTCTCCCCTGGCGGGAAGGGCACCGTCGCGCGCCGCTCGTAACGCAGGTCCTCGGCGATCCGCGTTATCGGGCTGGTCTTGAGCGGCTGCGGACCGGTGAGTGACGACATGGGACCCCTCCTCCTGGGACCTGAACTGGTTTCAGATCCGTGTCGCTGAGAGCGTAGCGCCCGACTGGCCAGCCGGCCAGTTGGCGGCGCGGCCTCGTTGCGGCGCCCGTGTCATACTTCCCGTCCCACTTGGGGGCGTAGCTCAGTTGGTTAGAGCGCCGGCCTGTCACGCCGGAGGTCGCGGGTTCGAGTCCCGTCGCTCCCGCTCCGGAGAAGCCCTGCAACCGCGGGGCTTCTTGGCTTCTTGCGTTTGCGGCTCGCTTCGCAGGTGGTTCGCGGGCGAGCGGAGTAGCGCTGTGGAGTAGCGCTTGGGCTACTTCGCGTCGCGATCCGGGCGCCAGGCGGCCGGATCGTCGAGCGGTGCGACGGCCGCGGCGAGGCGGTCACGGAGGAAGAGCCAGCGCCGGCCCACGCGCCGCGCGGGGAGGTCGCCGCGACGGGCGAGCTGGTGCACGGTGGACCTCGGGATGCCGAGCAGGTCGGCGACCTCAGACGTTGAGAGGACGTTGTCGCGGGTCAGCGGCGGAAGGTCGACGGCGGGACGAGGCGTGGGGTCCATGCGGGTTCTCGCGAGAGAGAGGGGCGAGACACGGGTTTGTCCCCGCCGTGCGTGGCGAAGACGCGATAGAGCGTCGGTCTACGGAACCGAAGGTCAGAGGTTCGAATCCTCTCGGGCGCGTCACGAAAGGCCTGCAATAGCGCACTTTTGTGGATCGTGCGGATGGCCCGGGGGAAAATTTGTCCCCGCATGACCCACTGGAGTTCGCGTGGCGCTACGGCGACCGGATCGGCCACGTCCATCTCAAGGACCTCGACTTGACCATCGCCGCCGAGGTCGCGGCGGGGCGGCTGTCGCTGATGGCGGCCGTCCAGGGCGGCCTGTTCCTCCCGCTGGGCGAGGGCGACGCGCGGATCGGCGAGCTCGTGGACCTGCTCGCCCAGCAGGGATACGACGGCTGGATGGTGCTCGAGCAGGACTGCGCGCTGGTCGACGGGGTTCCGGCCGACGGCGCGGGGCCGGTGCGCGACGTCGCGGCGAGCCTGGCGTTCCTGGGCTCGCTGTCCTAACCGGCGATCGCGTCCAGCAGCGCGGCGGTCTGCGCCGGCGCCGTGATCATCGGCCAGTGGCCGGTCTCCAGCGTCGCGGTGTCCCAGCCGGGCGTGCCGGGCGCAATCCGCTCCGGTCCGGGGGTGCCCGTGCACCGGACGTACGTGCGCGGCAGGGCGTTGGCCTGCGCGTCGTCGAGCCGCAGCGCCTCGCGGTAGGTCGCGATCGGCTGGGCCGTGACATGGCGGCGCATCCAGGTCAGGTCCTCGGCCGTCAGCGCGTGGTCGCCGTAGTGCTGGTCCAACTGCTCGTCGGTGAGCCACGGCAGGCTCCAGCCGTCG
>JAOPZJ010000013.1 GCA_025964155.1 Solirubrobacterales bacterium | reverse complement strand
CAACGGCGCCATCGCCGCCGAGCCCGTGGCGGCGGGGACCTCGGTCCCGTCCCCGTCCGTCGGCCTGTTCTGGCGCGGCCCCGCGCCGGGGGCGCCGCCCTTCGTCGAGGTGGGAGCCCGCGTGAGCAGCGGCGACACGATCGGCATCGTCGAGGTCATGAAGCTCATGAACCATGTCGGTGCGCCGTTCGACGGCGTCGTCACCGCGATCGCGGTCGGCAACGGTGACACGGTCGAGTTCGGCCAGACCCTGGTCGTCGTCGACCCCGAGGCCTGAACGGCGATGGCCCTGCGTCGCGTGCTGGTGGCCAACCGCGGGGAGATCGCCGTCCGCATCCTGCGCGCGTGCGTGGACGAGGACCTCGAGACGGTCCTCGCGGTGTCGGACGCGGACCGGGGCAGCCTCGGCGCGCAGCTTGCCGATCGCGTGGTCTGCATCGGCCCGGCCTCGCCGGCCCAGAGCTACCTGGACATCGACCGCCTGCTGGCGGCGGCGACCGTCACCGGCTGCGACGCCCTGCACCCCGGCTACGGGTTCGTCTCCGAGCGCCCGGAGCTGTCGGCGGCGTGCGCGGAGGCCGGCATCGCCTTCGTCGGCCCGTCGGCCGAGGCGATGCGGCGCGGGGGCGACAAGGCCACCGCGCGGGCGCTCGCCCGGGAGCTCGGCATCCCGGTCGGAGACGGCTCGGATGTCATCGCGACCGCGGAGGAGGCGGCCGGCGTCGCCGAGGCGATCGGCTATCCCGTCCTCATCAAGGCGGCCGGAGGCGGTGGCGGGCGCGGCATGCGCCTCGTCGAGTCCGCCGACCAGCTGCCCGGCGCGTGGGCGTCCGCCTCCGGCGAGGCCGAGCAGGCCTTCGGCGACGGGCGCGTCTTCGTCGAGCGCTACGTTCGCCGCGCCCGCCACGTGGAGGTGCAGGTCCTTGCCGACGATCGCGGGCGGGTCATCCACCTCGGGCACCGCGACTGCACGCTGCAGCGGCGCTACCAGAAGCTCATCGAGGAGGCGCCCGCCGCCGGCCTGCCGCCGGGGCTCGACGCGCAGATCCTGGCCGCCGCGACGACGCTCATCGGCGCCCTGGACTACCACGGCGCGGCGACCTGCGAGTTCCTCGTGGATGCCGAGCGCGCGACCTTCGGCTTCCTGGAGATCAACGCGCGCCTGCAGGTGGAGCACCCGGTCTCCGAGCTCGTCACCGGGGTCGATGTCGTGCGCGAGCAGCTGCGCATCGCCGGCGGCGAAGGCCTGTCGGTCACGCAGGACGACGTCCGGCTCCACGGCCACGCCATCGAGGCACGGGTGAACGCCGAGTCCCCCGAGCGCGGCTTCCTGCCGTCGCCGGGCACGCTCGAGCGCTGGGCCGCGCCGCTCGGCACCGACGTCCGCGTCGACACGGCCTGCTTCCCGGGCTGGACGATCACGCCCTACTACGACTCGCTGCTGGCGAAGGTCATCGCCTACGGCGAGGACCGCCCGCAGGCCCTGCGCCGCCTGCACCGGGCGCTGCACCAGCTGCAGGTGACGGGCGTCGCCACGACGGCGACCTTCATCGCCGACGTGGTCGCGCACCCCGACGTCGTCGACGGCCGCGTCCACACGCGCTGGCTCGAGGACGAATTCCTCCCCCACTGGAGCCCCGCCGAGGAGGCCGCCTGATGGCCCGTATCGAATTCGTCGACCAGTCCCTGCGCGACGGGCAGCAGAGCCTGTGGGGCATGCGCATGCACGCCGGCCACATCCTGCCCGTGGCCGAGGCGATCGACAGCGCCGGGTATCGCATCGTCGACCTGACCGGGTCCTCGCCGTTCGAGGTCCTCGTGCGCTTTCTCCAGATGGACCCATGGCAGAACCTGGACGCGATCCACGCCGCGCTGCCCCACACCGTGCTGCGCGCCGGCACGCGCTCCAACGGCGTGGTGGGGATGGGCATTACCCCCGACTCGATCGTCGAGCTGTGGGTCCGGACGCTGGCCAAGCACGGCATCGGGAGCCTCTGGATCTTCGACTGCCTGCACAACGTCGAGCAGATGCTGCACGTCGCGCGCATCGCCAAGGACGCGGGCATGACCGCCTCGCCGCAGCTGAACTACAGCCTGTCGCCCGTGCACACCGACGAGCACTACGTCGGCCTCATGGAGCGCATGGCTGCCGCCGGGGTGGCCGACACGATCATCCTCGGCGACGAGGCCGGCGTCCTGCATCCCGACCGCGCCCGACGCTGGATCGGCCTCATGCAAGAGCACGCCGGCGCCATCCCGCTGGAGCTGCACTTCCACGACAAGACCGCCATGGGGGCGCTCAACCACCAGATCGGCGTCGAACACGGCTGCACGATCCTGCACACCGCCGCGCGCTCGCTGGCCAACGGGCACTCGCTGCCCTCGACCGAGGTCGCCGTCGACAACATGCGCCGGCTCGGGCACGAGGTGCTGTTGGACACCGGTCGCCTCCAGGAGGTCTCCGCGCACTTCGCCGCGTGCGCCGCCCAGGAGGGCTACGAGACGGGCGCGCCGGTGGAGTACAGCCTCGCGACCGTCCAGCAGCAGTTCCCCGGCGGCATGATGGGGACGCTGCGCAACCAGCTCGAGGGGGTGGGGCAGGCCCACCGGCTGCCCGAGGTCCTCGAGGAGGCCGTGCAGGTCCGCGCCGAGATGGGCTACCCGCTCATGGCGACGCCGTTCTCCCAGCTCGTCGGCATCCAGGCGCTGCTCAACGTCCTGCAGGGGGAGCGCTACGCCACGATCCCCGACGAGAACCTCATGTACATCGCCGGGTGGTACGGCACACCTCCAGGCGCCGTCGAGCCCGAGCTGCGCGACCGCGCCTCGGCGACCGAGCGCGGCCGGGCGATCCTGGACGGCTCGCCCGCCCAGCCGTCCCTCGCCGAGATCCGCCGGCAGTACGGCGAGCGGCTCTCGGACGAGGAGCTGCTCCTGCGCTTTCTCATGCCCGAGCCCGACGTCGACGCCATGTACGCCGCGGCGACGCCGATCAAGCCCGTGCTGCCCGTCTCAGGCCCCGGCGGGCTGGGCTGGCTCGGGGACGTCCTGTCCAGCAAGGCGGGCCGCTCGCTATCGAGCACCCGCGGGAACATCAGCGTGACGCTGCGCCGCTGAGCGCGACCCGGCGAGGGCGGTGAGCTCCGGCACGTAGTCGTGGATGACCCGGCCGTGGTGCAGGTCGAAGTCGAAGATCCCGAACCAGCCCTGGACGATCCGGCCCGGGGCCAGCAGGTGCCACGGGTCGACAGCCGAGCGCGCGTCCATCGTCACCGACGCCCGACCCGTCCACAGCTTCGGGGTGCCGTCCGCGCTGGTGTGCAGCGGCGCCTCCACGTCCAGGCGCACCAGCTCTGCGACCGAGGGCGGGGCGCCCGCCTCGGCGCCGGGGATGAGGCGCGTGGAGAGGACCGGGAGGTCCTCCAGGTCTGCCGGGTCCTGCAGCGCGTCGCAGGCGATCGACACGGTCATGATGCGCTGGCCCTTGGGGCGCTCGACGGTGAACAGCATCTGCTCCCCGTAGGGCAGGCCGGCGCCGCCGGACGTCCGTGACATCACGGCGAGCTTCTTCGCAAAGCCCCACAGCTCGCGCCCGGCGACGAGCGGCATCTCGTTGTCGGTGAAGATGAACGGCTGGTAGAGGAAGATCTGGCCCTCGAACTCCGCGCGGACCATGACGTAGGCCTCGTGGTAGGGCCCGAACGTCGAGAACGGCACCCAGCGCGCCCAGGCGATGCACACCGGGACGTCGTCCGCGGCGGTGACCCCCGGGGGCAGCAGCGCCTCCACCGCGGCCGGGTCCGCGGCCTCGTAGGCGACGAAGATGTCCTCGACGCCGCGGTAGAGGTACGGCGGGGCGGGATAGGCCACTCCGGGCCCGATCGGCTGCGAGAACGACGCGCTCAAGGACTCCAGGTTCATGTCCGTCTCCTGTGGTGTAGGTCTATGACCCACCCTCGCGCGACCGCGGGGAACCGGCCGTTTCCCGCTGTCCGGGCGCTGTCGTTTCTCCAAAGCGCGTCCAGCGCGACCGCCCGCGGGCGCCAGGACCAGCCCTACTCTTGCGCCGCCAGACCGTCTGGGTCAACCGAGGAGGAGGAGCACCATGTTTGATGATCGCGCCGGTTCGCCGGCCGGGTGGGTGAGGCGTCGTTCAAGGGTCTTCGCCACCGCGTTGGTCGTGTGCATCGTTCCGCTCACGCTCGCCGCGTGCGGCAGCGACAACAGCTCCGGTGGGACGTCAGCGACTTCTGCTGCGACGAGCTCCAGTAGCTCCACCCCGGCGGCGGCCGCCCCCAAGGGTGCTCCGATCAAGGCGATGACGATCACGTCGCTGGACTCGCAGGGGCCGGTCTACCCCAACATCGCCGTCACGGCGAAGGCGTACGAGAAGTGGGTCAACGCGAACGGCGGCATCGGCGGTCGCCCGCTCTCCGTCGAGGTCTGCGACGAGCACGGCAAGCCGACCGACGCCTCCGCTTGCGCCCGCAAGGCCGTCAGCGACAACGTCGTGGCCGTCGTCGGCTCGTTCTCGTTCCTGGGCACGAACATCATGCCCGCGCTGACGAAGGCGAACATCGCCAACTTCGGTGAGTGCTGCCCGATCACGCCGCCGGAGTGGACGGGGAAGAACTCGTTCCCGATGGGCACCCAGCCGCTGTACGCGGTCGGGCTGGTCAAGCGCGCGGTGCAGGACGGCTGCAAGAAGATCAACGCCGTCATCATCGACGGCGCCCAGGGCTTCCTGCCGCCGATGCAGAACGCCATGAAGGCCAACAACATGAAGTTCGGCAAGACGATCATCCTGCCGCCGACCAGTCAGGACTATTCGCCCCAGATCGCCGAAGCGACCGGCGGTGGCGCGGACTGCATCGTGATGGTCGTGTCCGAGACGCCGTTCGTCGCCTGGAACCAGGCGTACGTGCAGTCCGGCTCGACGGCGCGCCTGTACGGCCCGCAGGGCAACCTGGATGCAGTCTCCATCAAGGGGCTCGGGAACAAGCTGGACGGCTCCATCATCGCCGGCATGTACCCGGACCTGTCCACCGCGCCGTGGGCCACATACCGCCAGGCGCTCAAGGACGCGAACGCCGACCCCGCGAACGACTACAACTCGCTCGGCGGGATGGGGACCTGGGCCGCCTACACCGGCTTCAAGCAGGTCGCCGAGGCGATCCCGGGCGGTGGGGCCAAGATCGACAGCGCGACCTTCATCGACCAGGCGGGCAAGACGACGGACCTCGACACGAAGGGCATGGTGCCAAAGATCGACTTCACCAAGCCCTGGACCGAGAACCCGGACTACCGCCGGCTGTTCAACCGGACGGTCGTCTACAGCACGGTCAAAGACGGGAAGGTCGTCCCGCTGACCACCGACTTCGAGGACGTCAGCGCCCTCGCACTCGGACAGAAGTAGGAGCGACATGACGCATGCGGCCGGCCCCGGACAGCAGCATCGGCCCGGGGCCGGCCTGCGTGCATCCGTCAACGGATCGAGGAGGGCAATGACGTGGAAGAGGTAATCCGCTTCGCGCTGCTGGGCTGCGGCATCGGCGCTCTGTACGCGCTGGGCTCCCAGGGCCTGATCGTCATCTACCGCGGATCCGGGGTGCTCAACTTCGCGATGGGCGCGATCGGCATGGCCGGGGTGTTCCTCCAGTGGGACCTGCACAACCAGCATGGCTGGTCGTTCTGGCCGTCGGTCATCGTCGGCGTGCTGTTCTCGGCGCTCATCGGGGCACTGACCCACCTGCTCATCATGCGGCCGCTGCGCCGCTCCTCTCCACTGGTCCGGGTCATCGCCACGCTCGGCGTGCTCGTCACCCTGCAGGCGATCGCCGTCCTGCGCTACGGCTCCACGCCGCGCTTCGTGCTGAGCGAACTGCCGACGGACATCGTCCACATCCACAACACCATCGTCATCTCCGCCGACCGGCTGTTCCTGCTGGGCATCGCCGCGGTGCTGACGCTGGGGCTGTGGCTGCTGTACCGCTTCACCGCCTTCGGCCTGGCGACCTCCGCGGTCGCCGAGAACGAGCGTGCCGCGTCGTCCATCGGCTGGTCGCCGGACCGGATCGCCACGCTCAACTGGATCCTCGGCTCGGCGCTCGCCGGCTTCGCCGCGATCCTCATCGCCCCGATCGTCACGTTGCAGGTGACGGTCATGACGAACCTCATCCTCGCCTCGATCGCCGCGGCCCTCGTCGCGCAGTTCCGGTCCTTCCCCATCGCGCTCGCCGCCGGCCTGGGCATCGGGATCGCCCAGACGGAGCTCAACCGCTACGTCCACCAGCCCGGGTTCGGCGACTCGGTGCCGTTCATGGTCATCGTGATCGTGCTCGTCGTCACCGGGCAGGCGCTACCGCTGCGCGACTACTTCCTCCAGCGCCTCCCGTCGATCGGCACCGGCCGCATCAACTGGCGCGGGATCGCCGCGGCGTGCGCGTTCACCGTCTTCCTCATGGCGGTGCTCTCGCCGCAGTGGGTCGACGCGATCACGACGACGCTCTGCGTCGCGTTCATCCTCCTGTCGATCCTCGTGGTGACGGGGTACGCCGGACAGCTCTCGCTGGCCCAGTACGCCATCGCGGGCTTCGGCGCCTGGGTCGCCGGACGGCTCGTCGACACGCAGGGCACGCCGTTCTGGCTTGCACTGCTCGCCGGGGTCGCGGCGGCCATCCCGCTCGGCGTGCTGTTCGCGCTGCCGGCGGTGCGCACGCGCGGCATCAACCTGGCGGTCGTCACCCTCGGGCTTGGCACCGCGATGGAGCTCATGCTCTTCCGCAACCCCGAGTACACCGGCGGCATCCAGGGAACGCAGCTCGGCGACGCCCATCTCTTCGGGTGGGACATCAACTCGATCAGCCACCCGATGCGCTATGGCGTCTTCGTCCTGGTCCTGTTCGTGCTCAGCTCCCTGGCCGTCGCCAACCTGCGCCGGGGACGCAGCGGCCGGCGGCTCATCGCGGTGCGCACGAACGAGCGGGCAGCCGCGGCCCTCGGGATCAGCGTCCCCGGGGCGAAGCTGTACGCCTTCGGCGTCTCGGCGGGCATCGCGGCCCTCGGCGGGATCCTGCTCGTGTTCCGCCTCACCGGCGCGGACTACAAGCAGTTCACGAACTTCACGTCGATCACCGACGTGGGCCTGGCGCTGCTCGGCGGCATCGGCTACCTGGCCGGCCCCGTCATCGGTGCGACGCTGACGTCCGGCGGCTTCAACCAGCAGCTGCTGACGTCGATCTTCTCCGACTCGGTCGGCAAGTACATCGACCTCATCGGCGGCATCAGCATCATCGTCATCGTCCTGCTCAACCAGAACGGCATCGCCCGCGAGCAGATCAACCAGCTGCGCGCACTGCGGACGCTGCTGGCCAGGCGGATCCCGCGGATGGCGCCGCGCCCGCAGCAGACGCACGAGCTGCCCGAGCGTGCCGTCGAGCCCGTGGCGCCGCGGACGCTCGAGGTCCGCGACATCACGGTGCGCTACGGGGGCGACACCGCGGTCGACGCGGTGTCGCTGACCGTCGCCCCGGGCCGGATCACCGGGCTCATCGGCCCCAACGGCGCGGGCAAGACGACGCTCATCGACGCGGTCACCGGCTTCACGCGCATGTCCGGCGGCGCCCTGCACCTGGACGGTGAGGACATCACGAGCTGGTCGGCGACCCGCCGGGCGCGGTCCGGGCTGGGGCGCTCGTTCCAGTCGCTGGAGCTCTTCGAGGACTCCACGGTCCTGGACAACCTGCGCGTCGCGTCGGATCCGCGCGACGGGCGCTCCTACCTGCGGGACCTCGTGTGGCCGGTCAACCCGCCGCTGCCCGGCGAGGTCATCAGCGCGATCCGCGAGTTCGGTCTGGCCGACGACCTGGACCGCAACGTCGAGGACCTGTCGTACGGCAAGCGCCGGCTGCTGGCGATTGCCCGCGCCGTCGCGACACAGCCCAGCGTGTTGCTGCTCGACGAGCCCGCCGCGGGGCTGGGCGATGCGGAGACGGCCGAGCTTGCGAGCCTCGTGCGCCGGCTGGCCGACGACTGGGGCATGGCGGTGCTGCTCGTGGAGCACGACATGAACTTCGTCATGTCGGTGTGCGACGACCTCGTCGTCCTGGACTTCGGCAAGCAGATCGCCGCCGGTCCGCCCGACGTCGTGCGGCGTGACCCGCGGGTCGTGTCCGCCTATCTCGGGGACGAGGACGTCGACGACGCCCCCGTCCCCTCCGCCCGGACGGAGGAGGTGCAGCGATGACCGCGGTCGTGGAGGCAAAGGGCGTAGACGCCGGTTATGGCGCCCAGCCCGTCGTCCATGGGCTCGACCTCGAGGTCCACGAGGGCCAGGTCGTCTGCCTGCTCGGGCCAAACGGGGCGGGCAAGACGACGACGATGCTGACCCTGAGCGGCGAGCTGCCCCAGCTGGCCGGCGAGGTGTACATGCACGGCGCCCCCACGCACGCGCCCCTGCACCGCCGCGCGCGGGCGGGGCTGTCGTACGTGACCGAGGAGCGCTCGGTCTTCAAGGGCATGTCAGCCCGCGACAACCTGCGGTGCGGCGGCGTGGACCCGGTGTACGCGATCGCGCTCTTCCCCGAGCTGGAGAAGTGCATGGGCACACGCGGCGGCCTGCTGTCCGGCGGCGAGCAGCAGATGCTGACGCTCGCGCGCGCGCTCGGTCGCCACCCGCGCGTGCTGCTGGCCGACGAGCTGTCACTCGGCCTGGCCCCGCTCGTCGTGGACCGCCTGCTGGCCGCCGTGCGCCAGGCGGCGACGGAGTCCGGCACCGGGGCGCTCATCGTCGAGCAGCACGCCCGCAAGGCGCTGCGCTACGCCGACCGCGTCTACGTCATGAGCCGCGGACGGATCGTCATGGCGCTGGACGCCGCCGAGGCCCGCGCCCGCCTGGGCGAGATCGAGACGGCCTACCTCTCCGGGGCCGCCGGGCCCGAGGCGGCTGCGCCGCCGCCGGCGCCCGGGGCGGTCCCCGCCCCGCAGGGGCGGCCCGCGCAGCCGTGAGCTGCCGCTGCCCGCGCGCCTCCCGCCCAACGACGGCGGCATCGCCTTCGGGCAGGCAGCGATGGCCCCGGCGCGGACGGCCTGAGCGGTTGCACCGGAGGCGCCTTCCGTCGCTGCGGCCAACGCCGGCGTCGCACGTTGGTCGGCTCAGGCGCGAGGAACGTGCGGAGCCGGGCGGGGTGGCGTGGGCCGGTGTTGTTGAGCACCCGCTCGAGCCGGGCCTGCGGGTAGGGTCCGCCCGGCTCGCACTCAGGTGACGCGGGACACGCGGTACTCGACGACCGGGCCCGGGTGCAGGCGGCCCTCGCCGACGAACACGGTGCGGTTGACCCAGGCGTACCGCTCGTCGCCGGTCTCCAGGCGGGGGGTGGTCCGGAAGTAGTGGTCGGCGTAGTCGCTGGAGCGCTCGCCGGCGTTGGCCGCGTGCGCCGCCTCGGTGTACTCGATGACGCCGAAGTACTGCACGAAGAGGTGCGCGCCGTCGTCGGTGTGGATCGTCAGGCGGACGTCGAGGCGGCCCCAGCCGTCCGGTCCGACCAGGACCCAGTCGCCGCCTCCTGTCCCGACGCGGCCGCGGATGCGCTCGCCGGTGACCTCGCCGCCGAGGACCTCGCGGATGCGCCGTGCACCGAACGGGCCGTCACCGACCGGGACGGACGGCGCCAGGCGCGCGGTGAACACGAACTCGGGGATGAGCTCCACGGCCGTCAGCCGGCCACCAGGACGTGGACGGCCATCGCGGCCGAGTCGCCCTCCAGCCACCCGCCCCCGTTCTGGGTCAGCGCCACGCGCGCGCCGGCGACCTGCCGCGCGCCTGCCTCGCCGCGCAGCTGCCAGCTGGCCTCGCAGATCTGGGCGAGCCCGGAGGCGCCGATGGGGTGGCCCTTGCTCAGCAGGCCGCCGCTCGTGTTGACCGGCAGCGTCCCGTCCAGGGCGGTGCGCCCGGAGGCGATGAGGTCCGGCGCGCCACCCGGTGGGGCCAGGCCGAGCTGCTCATAGACGATGAGCTCGGCGGGCGCGCTGGCGTCATGGACCTCGGCGACCTGCAGGTCGCCTGGGCCTAGGCCCGCCTGCTCGTAGGCCGCACGGGCCGCGCGCGCGGTGCTGCCCGCGGTCGGGTCGTCCTTGTCGTGACGGTTGCCCGAGACGACGACGGACGCGGCGATCCGCGGCCCCGAGACGCCCAGGCGCGCGGCGACACGGCCCGACACCAGCACCGCCGCGGCGGCGCCGTCGGAGATCGGGGAGCACATGAGCAGCGTCAGCGGGTCGACGATCGTGCGGCTGGCCAGCACGTCGGCGACGGTCAGCTCACTGCCGTACTGGGCCCGCGGGTTGCGGGCGCCGTTGTGCTGGTTCTTGACGACGACGGCGGCGAAGTGCTCCGCCGTCGCCCCGGAGACGCGCATATAGTCCCGCGCCATCCCGGCGTAGAGGTCCATGAAGAACGAGCGCGGCGCGGCGTCCAGGTCGCTCGCGGTGCCGAGCTCCGCCGCGAGCTCGGCGGCCATCTCGGCACGCATCTCCAGGTCCACGGCCGTGCCGATCGCGTCCATGCCGACCGTCTTGTCCGCGTGCGTGAGCTTCTCGGCCCCGAGGCACAGGACGACATCCTGGGCGCCGGACGCGACCGCTTGGCAGCCCAGGTGCAGCGCGCTGGAGGCGGAGGCGCACGCGTTCTCGACGTTGAAGATCGGGATGCCCTCGATGCCGAGCGGGCGCAGCATGACCTGGCCGCGGATCATCTCCTGACCGGTGACGAGGCCCGCGACGCCGTTGCCGACGTACGCGGCCTGCACCGCGGAGACCGGCAGCCCGGCGTCCGCGAGCGCTGCGGTCACCGCCTCGCCGGCGAGGTCCCGCAGCGTCCGCGTCGACTTGGCGAACGGCGTCATGCCGACGCCCGCGACGAGGACGCTGTCGCCGGCCACCGAGGTCAGCCCGCGACGGCGGCGAGCACGAGCGCCTCGGTGTCCAGCGCGCTCCAGTCGTCGTGACGGCCGTGGTGGTAGGGCGCGAACACGGCGGCGGGCACGGTGGCGATCGCCTCGCAGGCGCCGATGAGGTCGCACTCCAGGAACACCGCGCGCTGCACGGACAGGATCGGCAGCTCGTCGAGCGGGTCATGGACCGTGCCGCGCAACGTCACGCTGCCGGTGCCCTGCAGCGCCCGCGTCACGCGCGTGTCGAAGGTCGCCTTCGTGAGGATCGCGTCCTCCTGCAGGCCGATGCCGTCAGCGGACGGACGGGCCTTGAAGTTGTAGTTGATGCCCTCGGTGTCGAAGGCGCCGAGGTCGGTCGGCAGCTGGGCGTGCAGCTCGATGAGGCGCACGCCGCCGCGGTCGACGTGCCCGGTGAAGACGTCGCCGTGGCGGTGCAGCTGACTGTCGGCGAGCTTCTTGGGCTCCCCGAAGAGGTCGCGCCCGTAGATCGTCGGGATGTCGTTGTCCATGTACATCGCCAGGACGTAGTCGCCGTCCACGCCCTCGTGGCGCGCGGCGACATAGATCGCGCCGCCGAAGAAGTCCCCGACGCAGTTGGACTGCCAGCGGCCGACCATCGCGGTCACGCGGGGCTCGTCGGCCGGCTGAAGCGGCGGCGGGAGGACGTGCGCGAGCACCTCCGGGTCCGTGAGGAAGTCGACGCTGAGCATCTCCCCGTTGACGAAGCGCGGATGGGCGAGCGCCTGCTCGATCCGCGCGATCTCTTCTGGCTGCTTGACGAATCCCATGGTGAGGCGACGCTAACCGCGGGGGCGCCCCCGGCGGAGGAGCCGGCGCCGGGGGCGTTGGGACTCCTACAACACCGGGGCGGAGAGGGGCGGGGTCACGCGGGGTCGCCGGGGACCGCCGTGGCACGCGAGCGCACCCAAGCGCGCCGCTCGTCATGCGGCGTGTCGACGTAGTCGTTCATCGCCGTGAGCGCCTCATCGGTGAGCATCGTGGTCAGAAACGCCTCGGCCTCGACCCGCAGGCCTTCGGCGAGCGGCAGCTGAGCCCCGCGCAGGACGCTGCGCTTCGTCTGCGCCAGCGCGACGGGGGACTGGCGCGCGAGGTTCGCGGCGATCTCGAGCGCCCGGGCGCGCGCGTCGTCGGCGACCTCGCTGACGATGCCCAGCGCGAGCGCCTGCTCGGGCGAGACGATCCGGCTGCGCAGCAGGAAGTCCAGGGCCGGACCCGTGCCGATGGTGCGCGCCAGGCGCTGGGTCCCGCCGCCCCCGGCGATGATCCCCAGCGACACCTCGGGGAAGCCGATCGAGAAGTCCCCGCGCTGGGCGATGCGGATGTCGCAGCCCAGCGACAGCTCCAGCCCGCCGCCCATCGTGTCGCCGCTCATCGCCGCGATGACGGGCTTCTCCAGGTCGCTGAGGTCCTGCACGAGCGCGTGGTAGCCGTCGTTCACGTCGGTGCCCAGCGCGTGCATGCCGTCGCCGGCGAGGCCCGCGAGCTCCTCGACGCTGTAGTGCGTCAGGTACCGGTCCGGCACGCCGCCGGTCAGGATCACGACCCGCACGGCCGGATCGCGCCACCCCGGGATCAGGGCGCCGAGCTCGGCCGCGCCCTCCCCGACGAAGTAGTTCATCGGCGGGTTGCGGTAGGCGGCGACGACGATCCCGTCGTGCTGCTCGACGTTCCAGAGTCCCATCGGCCGACCCTAACCGCGCGCCGCGGCGCGCGGATCGGGCCCCTTGGGACTCCTACAGGCGGCTCTTGGCCACCGGCTCGCCGAGGTCGGCGATCTCCAGGTGGAAGTCCAGGCCCGCCTTCTCCCACGCCGTGCGGAAATCGTTGACGTGCCGGCGCATGACCGCGGCCGCCGTGTCGGGGTCGCGGTGCTCGATCTCGGCGACGATGCGGTGGTGGTAGTTCGTCGCGTGCTCGGTCATCGAGCGCGAGCGCATGAAGCGGTGGAGTGTCGGCAGCAGCAGCTGGGTGATCGGCGCGCGGGCGATGATGAGCGCGGGGTTGGCGCTGATCTCCGCGATCGCCAGGTGGAACTCCTCGTCCAGGCGGCTCCATTCGCTGAAGTGGTCCAGGTGGCGGTCCTGGGCCTCCAGGCTCTCGCGCAGGACCCGCAGGTCGTGGGCGTCGGCGCGCTCGGTGGCGAAGCGCACGAGCTCGGGCTCGAGGACGAGCAGCGCCTCGTGGAGGTGGTGGAAGGTGACGTCCTGGCGACGGAGCGCGTGCATGAGCTCGCGGTAGGCCGGGTCGTCGGTGCGGCGGCGGACGACCATGACGCGCGGGGTGGCCCGCTCGATGAGCCCGGCCTCCTGCAGCGTGCGGAACGCCTCGCGGACGGTCGAGCGGCTGACGCCCGCCTGCCCGGCCAGCTCGGTCTCCGACGGCAGTCGCTCGCCCTCGCGCAGGTCCCCGGACATGATCCGCTCGCGCAGCAGATCGGCGAGCTGCTCATAGGCGCGCGTGACCTTCAGGCGCGGCGTCACGACGCGCGCCACGTTGGCGCTCTGTTGGCTCACGCCGTCCCGATCCCTGACACGGGTCGCCATGTTATCCCTCGGCGAGGAGCGCTTCGCCCGCCGCGGCGATCGCGGCGGCGCCCGGCAGCAGCGTGCGCTCGAGCTCCGGGCTGAACGGCATCGGCACGGACGGCGTCCCGATCCGGCGGACGGGCGTGCGCAGCTCGTCGAAGAGCTCGTCGGCCACGCGCGCCGCGATCTCGCCACCGGCCCCGAAGTCCTGCACGGCCTCGTGGACGACGAGCAGCCGCCCCGTGCGGCGCACCGAGGCGATCACGGTCTCCATGTCCAGAGGGACGAGCGAACGCAGGTCGATGACCTCCAGCGAGGCGCTGGACTCGTCGGCGGCGCTCAGGCACTCGCGCAGCGACTGGCCCCACGTCACGACGGTCACCTCGTCGCCGGACCGGGCCACGCGGGCCTGTCCGAGCGGCAGCGGATCCTCGCCTGCCTGCCCGCGCATCCCGTAGAGGCGGCGATTCTCGATGAACACGACCGGGTTGGGATCGCGGACCGCGGCGACGAGCAGGTCGTGGGCGTCGGTGACGGTGGCCGGCATCACGACCTTCAGGCCGGGGACATGTGCGAACCATGCCTCGAGGCTCTGGGAGTGCTGGGCCCCGGCGCTGCGTCCGGCGCCTGTCTGCGTGCGGAAGACGATCGGGATCTGGAGCGCCCCCGCGGTCATGTAGCCCAGCTTGGCCGCCTGGTTGAGGATCGGGTCCAAGCAGACGCCGACGAAGTCCATGAACATGATCTCGACGATCGGGCGCAGGCCGGTCATCGCCGCGCCGACCCCGGCGCCGACGTACCCCATCTCGCTGATGGGGGTGTCGATGACGCGCTCGGAGCCGAACTCCTCGTGCAGGCCGCGGGTGACGGTGAAGATGCCGCCGCCGGCCCCGACGTCGATGCCCAGCAGGACGACGCGCTCGTCCTCCTGCATGGCCGTGCGCATGCCCTGCGCAAGCGCGTCGATGTAGCGCGTCGTGGTCTGTGGCTCAGCGACTGAAGACATGCTGGAAGGCCTCCTCGTGGGCGGGGACGTCGGCGGCGCGGGCGGCCTCGACGGCGGCGTCGACGCGGGCGCCCGCATCGGCTCGGACGGCCGCGAGCTCCTCGGCGGTGGCGGTGTCGTCGTGCACCAGGCGCGCCTCCGCGATCGTCAGCGGGTCGCGATCGCGCCACGCCAGCGACTCGTCGTCGGGCTTGTAGGGCTGGGCGTCGCCCTCGTAATGGCCGTGCCAGCGGTAGGTCTCGGCCTCCAGCAGGATGGGGCCCTCGCCGGCGCGGCAACGCTCCGCGGCCGCGGCCGTCGCGGCGTACACGACGTCGGCGTCGTTGCCGTCGAGCGTGTGCGCCTCGATGCCGTAGGCGGCGGCGCGGTCCGCGACGCACGGCACGCGCGTCATCGCGCGGCTGTCGGTGAACTCGGCGTAGATGTTGTTCTCGCAGACGAAGATGACGGGGAGGTCCCAGATCGCGGCGAGGTTCACCGATTCGTGGAAGGAGCCCTGGTTGACGGCGCCCTCGCCGAAGAAGGCGACGGCGACGCGGTCCTGGTGCAGGAGCTTGCTCGAGAGCCCGGCACCGACGGCGAGCGGCAGGCTGGCCCCGACGATCGCGTTGGCGCCGATGACGCCGTGGGACGGGTCGGCGATGTGCATCGAGCCGCCCGTGCCGCGGCACAGGCCGGTGACGCGGGCGAAGAGCTCGCCCATCATCCCGTCCACGTCGACGCCCTTGGCCAGGCAGTGCCCGTGGCCACGGTGGGTCGTCGCGAGGTAGTCCTCGTCGCGCAGGGCCAGCCCGACGCCGGCGGCAACCGCCTCCTGGCCGAGCGACGTGTGCACGAACCCTGGGATGTCGCCGTCGCGGTAGAGCTCGGCGACTCGCGTCTCGAACGCCCGGATGAGCGCCATGGAGGCGAAGAGGTTGCGTCGGAGCTGCGCGGGCGGCGGCTCGTGCTGGGACGTCACTGCATGCATGACCCTGACTCCAATGTCCGTGTGTCAGACATTGTGCGCAGATACGTTGTGGTTTGACAAGGGGTGTCTGACCTGGCTAGTTTCTGTGTCAGACACTAAGGGTCACCCAGGAGAGAGGGTCTAAGTCAGTGGTCTCGCAAGTTCTGATGCCCCAGATGGGCCTGGAGGTGACCGGGGGCACCGTTGTGACGCTCGCCGTCGCCGTCGGCGCGCGGGTCACCGAGGGCGAGACGCTGCTCGAGGTCGAGACCGACAAGGCGCTCACCGACGTGGTCGCACCGCGGGACGGCGTCGTCGTCCGGATCGACGTGGCCGAGGGCGACGAGATCCTCGTCGGCGCGACGCTCGTGCACCTCGGCGACGAGGCCGGCGAGACGATGGCCGACCCGGACGGCGACGAGCCCGCGCCCCGGGTGCCGATGACCGTCGGGGCACCCGCCGCACCGGCCGCGTCCGCCGACG
>JAOPZJ010000447.1 GCA_025964155.1 Solirubrobacterales bacterium | reverse complement strand
GTGCCGCTCGTCCGGTCGGCGGTGAAACGTCGACATCCGGCGAACGCGCGGGCTAGGATCGCCGGCATGTCCCGTCTGGGCAGGGGAGCCGCGGTCGCGGCGTTATCAGCGCTCTGGTGCACGTGCTCCGCGACGTCCGCCCCGGCTGCCGTCCCCGCCTACGCCCCGGTCGACCGGCCCGGACCCGCACTGAGCGTCCCGCAGGCGAGCCTCGACGCGTCGCTGACCTGCAGCGGCAAGGTGGACGGCGCGACGCGCGAGCCGGTGCTGCTGCTTCCCGGCACCGCGACCACGCCGCGCACGGACTTCTCGTGGAACTACGAGCCCGCGCTCACGAGGGCGGGCATCCCGTGGTGCGCCGTCGAGCTCCCCGGCAGCGCGCTGCAGGACATCCAGGTCGCCGGTGAGTACGTCGTCCACGGCATCCGCACGCTCCGTGCGCGCAGCGGCCGGCGGATCGGAATCATCGGCCACAGCCAAGGCGGCATGATCGGCCGCTGGGCGCTGCGCTGGTGGCCCGACACCCGTCCGATGGTCGAGGACCTCGTCGGCAACGCGCCGTCCAATCACGGGACGATCGTCGCGCAGGCGTTCAAGCTGGCCTGCCCGGTGACCGGGTGCTCAGCGGCGATTCTGCAGCAGGTCGACGGGTCGGCGTTCATGGGCGCCCTGAACTCCGGGCAGGAGACCTTCGCGGGCACCGACTACACCGTGAACGCCTCACGCTATGACGAGATCGTCGTCCCGTACACGACGCAGGCGCTCGCCGGCCCCGCCCGCATCACGAACACCGTGATCCAGGACATCTGCCCCGGGGACCTCGCAGAGCACCTGGGCATCGGGACCTACGACCGCACAGCCTGGGCGCTGGCGCTGGACGCGCTGACCCACGACGGGCCGGCGGACCCGTCGCGACTGGACAAGGCCGCGGTCTGCGCGCAGCCGCTGATGCCCGGCGTCGACCCGCTCTCGTTCGTCACGGACTACGCCGACGCCGGCGTCGCCCTCGGTGCGGCGATCGCCGGGGAGACCGGCGTCCGGGCCGAACCGCCGCCGGCGTGTTACGTCTCGGCGGCCTGCCCCGCGTCGGCGCCCACGCCCGCCACGGGCTCGACGGTGCGTGGGCGCTGCGGCTCGGCGCGGCGGTTCGTCGTCCGCGTCGACGGCGGCCGCGGTCCGCGGCTGCGCCGGGTCACGCGCGTCACGCTTGACGGCAGGGTGCTCAAGGTAACCCGTCGCGAGGGGCGGCTGACGGCCATCGTGGACCTGCGCCGGCGCACCCGCGGCGTCTCGGTGCTGCGCATCACCGGCAAGGACGCGGGCGGCCGGACCGTCACGCGGGTGCGGCGCTACCAGGCTTGCCGTCGCTGAGCGCGAGAGCGGTTAGCGTCACGGGCATGCCCCGCACCGGTCACGAGATCGAGCTCGCCGCGCGCCCCTCCGGCGAGCCGCAGCCCACCGACTTCCACCTGGCCGAGGTGACGGTGCCCGATCCGGGACCTGGGCAGGTCCTGGTCCGCAACACCTGGATGTCGGTCGACCCATACATGCGCGGGCGCATGAACGAAGGCAAGAGCTACGTGCCGCCGTTCCAGATCGGCAAGGCGCTGGACGGCGGCGCCGTCGGTGAGGTCGTGGCGAGCGAAGACGCGTCCGTCCCGGTCGGCGCCACCGTGCTGCACGGCATGGGCTGGCGCGAGTGGGCGGTGGTCCCGGCGGCCTCCGCCCGGGTCATCGACACGGCGATCGCCCCGCCCCAGGCCTACCTCGGCGTCCTCGGCATGCCGGGTCTGACGGCGTACGTGGGGCTCCTGGACATCGGTGAGCTGCGCGACGGCGACGTCGTGTTCGTCTCTGGCGCGGCGGGCGCCGTCGGCTCGCTCGTCGGACAGTTCGCCAAGCTCCGCGGGCACACCGTCATCGGCAGCGCCGGCTCGGCGGCGAAGGTCGACCACCTCATCGCGGACCTCGGGTTCGACGCCGCCTTCAACTACAAGGACCGGCCGGTGCTGGACAGCCTCCGCGCGGCGGCGCCCGAGGGCATCGACCTGTACTTCGACAACGTCGGCGGCGAGCACCTCGAGGCCGCGATCGACGTCCTCAACACCCACGGCCGTGCCGCGCTGTGCGGCGCCGTCGGTCAGTACAACGCGACCGAGCCGACCCCCGGCCCCGGGAACATGGTGCTCGCCGTCGGCAAGCGCCTGACGCTGCGCGGCTTTATCGTCGGTGACCACTACGCGCGCTTCGGAGACTTCGTCGCGCACGTCGCCCCGGCGCTCGCGGAGGGCAGCATCCAGGCCCGCGAGACGGTCGTCGAGGCCCTCGCGAACGCGCCGCAGGCCTTCATCGACATGCTGCGCGGTGCCAACACGGGCAAAATGCTCGTACGACTCGGGAGCGCCTGAGCGGTCCGGATCGTCGTTCCTGGCCAGGAGCGCGAGGAGGGACAGGCCGCCAGGCGGGACCTCCTCGCAAGCAGCGCGGCTGAGCGGTCCGGATCGTCGTTCCTGGCCAGGAGCGCGAGGAGGGACAGGCCGTCAGGCCGGACCTCCTTGCAGCGACGCCGCCAGGGGCGACGAGGCGCACCGCTCAGCCGGGCTGCAGGGGCGGCGAGGCGCACTGCTCAGTCGCGCCGCAGCCGCGCCGCCTTCAGCGCGAGGTGCACGAGCGTCCGCTGGGCGCCGTCGTGGAGGTCGATGCCCGCGAGCTGCTCGGCCCGGTGCAGGCGCCGGTAGAGCCCGGCCCGGCTGATGTGCAGCGCGGCGACGGCGGCCTGCACGTCGCCCCCGACATCGAGGTACGTCTCGATCGTCGTGCGCAGGTCGGCCACGGCCGGCTCCAGCAGCGCGACGGCGACGCCCGGGATGACGATGCGCGTCGCGTCGTCCCCCGCCGCCTCGAGCAGGTGCGCCTCCAAGGGGACGTCTCCAAGCGCCAGCGGCGTGGTGGCGCCCAGCAGCTGCGCCAGCTGCGCGGCGCGGCGGGCCTGGTGCAGGTCCTCGCCCAGCCCCGAGGGCGCCGTCTTGGGCGCCAGCACGAGCGCGTCGCGCAGCTCGTCCTCGCGCCCGCCGGCGAGCACGAGCTCGTCCTCGCGATGCAGGCAGCGCCCGTGGCCGCCGGTCCGCCGCCGCAGCGCCTGCTCCAGCGCGGCCTGCAGATCCACGACATCGCCGCCGTCCGCCAGGCCTGCCGCCCGGACCACCGCGACCGGGCCGGCACCGGCACCGAACACCGCGCGCTCGAGCACCGTCACGTCGGCGGCACGGTCACGGCTCTCCTCCAGCCGCCGCCGGTACAGCACCGCCCCGGCCGCCTCGGCCACCGGTGCCGCCACGGCGATCGCGTCCTCCGTGCCGCCGAGCACCCAGAGGTACCCGAGCAGCGCCCCCTCGTGGCGGACGGGGCAGCACAGGCGCTCGCGCATCCCGAGGTCGTCGACGGGGGGCAGCAACGTCGGGACGCGCAGCTCGTGCAGGCCATGCTCGAAGAGCCACGCACGCACGTCCTCGGGGCTTTCGCGCCGCAGGATCGAGCGCAGCCGGACAGGGTCGACGTCCTCGTCGGTCTGGCTGTAGGCGATGAGCCGCAGCCGCGGGTCCTCGAGCATCACCGCGCGCCCGAGCCGGGCGGCGAGGCCGTCCACGAGATCCTGCAGCTGCTCGGCATGAGACACGGTGAGACGATCGTCTCAGGCGGTGCAAGCAACGAGCAACACGCGTCCGCCCGCAAGCGCCCACGCCGGGCGTAGCGTCGAGGGCGTGTCCACGACATCCGCGCCAGCCCCTGCCCGCGTCCCCACCGTCGAGGCGCTGATCCCGGACATCGGGCATCGCCTGGCGGCGGGCATGGCGCGGCACCATGACCCGCGGGCGGCCGTCGAGGCCCGCATGATGGACCGGATCGCCGACCGCCCCGACCTGCGCGCGGCGATCTTCCGCCTCGTCGACGTGCGGCCGGCCTGCCGCACCTACCCGGACCTCGCCGCCCACCTGGCCGCCCTGCTGGACGAGGTGGACGATCCCGTCGCGCCCTTCGGTCTGGCCCGCACGCTCGCGCGGCGCGGTGGGCGGGCCGGGATCTCGCGCACCCTCGTCGGCGTCGCCGGCGCCGCCGGGGTCCGCGCGATGGCCGGCCGCTT
>JAOPZJ010000437.1 GCA_025964155.1 Solirubrobacterales bacterium | reverse complement strand
CTCCGTCGCGGCGTCGTATTCGCCCTTGATGATCGACCACGCATTTCGGTCCCGCTGGACCCAGAACGGACCACCCATGTGCGCGAGCAGCAGCTGCAGCCCATCGTCCTGGCGGCGGAAGAGGAGCAGGCCGGCGGCGGTGGTAGACATGGTCACTCGTCCCGTGTCGGTGGCAATGGGTATTAACCGATTCTTACCGCGGACTGGAGGTCGTCGCCGTTAGCGTCTTGCCCACGGGCCTGCGTGGGCACATACCCGCACGAACGAAAAGGACGCATGGTGGACTTCAAGCTTGAGCTCGTGGCGATACCGGTCTCGGATGTGGACCGGGCGAAGACCTTCTACACCGAGCAGGCCGGCTTCAACGCAGACCATGACCACACGGTCAACGAGGAGCTGCGCTTCGTGCAGCTGACACCGCCGGGATCGGCGTGCTCGATCTCGCTGGGGACCGGGATCGTGGACACGCCGCCGGGCTCTGTCCAGGGCCTGCAGCTCGTCGTCGAAAACATCCAGGCCGCGCGCGCGGAGCTCGCCGAGCGCGGGGTGGACGTCAGCGAGGTCCAGGAGTTCCCGTGGGGCTCGTTCGTCTTCTTCAGCGATCCCGACGGCAACGGCTGGTCGGTGCAGCAGATTCGCGGTTAGCCATTCCCGAGTACTTCGTGCATCGCCGGGTAGCCGCCTCGTATGGCAGCGATCATCACCGGCGCGGACTCGGGGATCGGCAGAGCGACCGCGGTGGCGCTGGCCCGCCGTGGGCACGACATCGGCATCACCTACAGCCGCGACGAGGATGGCGCGAAGGCGACCGCCGAGGAGGTGCGCTCGCACGATCGGCAGGCGGAGGTGCGCCACCTCGATCTGGCACAGAGCGCCGACGTGCAGCGGACCATCGACGCGCTCGACGACGCGCTCAGCGGCGTGGACGTCCTCGTCAACAACGCCGGGACCGGGACCAGCACTCCCTTCCTGGACATCGAGCTCGCGGACTGGCGCGATGTCCTGGCGGTGAACCTCACCGGCGCCTTCCTGGCGGCGCAGGCCGCGGCCCGGCACATGGTCGGCCGCGGTCGGGGCGGGAGGATCGTCAACGTCACCTCGGTGCACGAGCACGTGCCGCTGGACGGCGCGACGCCCTACGTCGTCGCCAAGCACGGTCTCGGCGGACTCACCAAATGCATGGCCCTCGAGCTGGCCGAGCACGGGATCACTGTCAACTCGGTCGCGCCCGGGGAGATCGCCACGCCGATGACCGGCCAGGAGGATGAGGATCCGCGGGAACAGCAGCGTCCGGGAGTCCCGGTGGGGCGGCCCGGCGACGCGCGCGAAGTGGCCGACCTCATCGCGTACCTCACGTCGCCCGCGGCCGGCTACACCACCGGTGGCTCCTACGTCATCGACGGCGGCATGCTGCTCATGGCCGCGCAGGCCAACCAGCTCGCGATGGGCTGACGTCACGAGCGGGACGGCGCGTAGCGGGCGACCCGGGCGCGGCCGGCGTGGCTTCAGGAGGCGTCCGGCGCGCCCGTGAGGTCGAGGCTGAGCTGCCACAGCCGGCGACGGGTCTCGGGGTCGTACGCGGCCGCGTTGGCGCGGACGTCGCGCGTGCGATCGAAGAAGCGGCCCGTCACGGTGGCCACCTCCGGGGTGCTGACGAGGCGTCTCGTCGCGGCTTCGCCTTCTTCGATGGTGTCGATGCTGTGCCCGATCTCGTCGAGGACCATCTTGGTGGGCATGTAGGTCGCCGGGTGCAGGCTGTTGACCGTGATCGTCGCGGCGGGCAGCCGCTCGGCGAGGACGAATCCCGCGGTGATCTGGGCGAGCTTGCTCTGCCCGTAGGCGCGGGTGCCGCTGTAATGGTGCTCGAGCATCACATCGCTGAAGTCGATCGGATGCTGGCCGATCGAGGCGACGTTGACGATGCGTGCCGCTCCCGCCGCGTGGAGCAGCGGGAGCAGTCGGAGGGTGAGATCGAGGCCGGCAAGGTAGTTGACGGCGAAGCGCAGTTCGTAGCCGTCGGCGCTGACGCGCCGGTCGCGACCATCGGGCTCGCCGGATCCGATGCCCGCGTTGTTGACGAGGACGTCGACGTGGTCGGTGCGTGACGCGACCTGCTTGCTGAGGTCACGAACCTGCGCCAGGTCCGCCAGATCGGCGAGCACCGTGGCAGGCTCCGGCCGGTGATGGCGTTGGGCGATGTCGGCGGCGGTGCGGTCGAGCTTGTCCCGGTGCCGGCCGTGCAGGATGAGCTGCGCCCCGTCGGCGGCGAGGTGGTGGGCCAGTGCGAGGCCCAGGCCATCGGTGGAACCGGTGATGAGGATCGTGCGGCCGTCGGTCATGTCGCGCTCCGTCTACCCGGTTCCCTCAGCGCAGGACGGTGAACCGCAGACCGACCGGGGCCGAGCGCACACCGCGGGCATCGACCGCCACCACCGCGGCCAGGAAGCGCCCCACCGGCAGGGCCTTCCCGGCCACCCGGCCGCTGAGCGTCAAGCGGTTGCTCCCGGCGCGGCCGTGCAGGGTCAGCGTGCGAGCACGGCAGCGCCGGGTCTTGGCCGAGCCGCCGGCGCAGCGCGCGGCCGGGCGGATGCTGAGCGTGATCTTGGCGGCGCGCGTGAGCGAGAACCGCAGCCGGCTGCCGCCGCTGCGCCTGCCGGCGCGCACGGCCCGCACACGGAAGCGCGCCGGCGTGGCGCGCAGCCCGCCGAGCACGAGC
>JAOPZJ010000376.1 GCA_025964155.1 Solirubrobacterales bacterium | reverse complement strand
GCCCGAGCTGGGCGGGGTCAGCAACTCTCGAGCCCCGTTCCACGCTGATAACGCTCGATAATGCCCGTTATGACAACTACCTGAACGAATCGCGGGCAGTCGTAGTTGAGCTTGACCGTCGTCCGGCCGGCCCTCGGCGCGCGACGGGCAGCGAGCCCCCGCACGCCGCGCATAGAACTGGTCTGGCCACTCGACGGGCGCAGGCTATCCGGGGTTAGGGTTCGTCGATGCCCGAACACGCGCACGATCCACGAGACGCCGGCACCAGCGAGCTCCGGACGCCCCCTGTACAGGACTGGGACTCGTGGCCGTTCGCGGGCGACGTGGAGCCCAAGGCGCTCCGCGACCCGGAGCCCGAGCCGAACCGGGACGGCGAGGGCGACCGCCCCTGCGAAGCCTGCGGCAAGCCCGACGCCGAGTACATCTGGACCAGCGCGCACTGGCGGCTGCAGGCTTTCCCGGCCAGCGGCCTCCCGTTCGTCGCCATCCTCGAGCCGCGCGCGCACGTCGACGGCCCGCGGGACCTGTCGGACGCGATGCTGGCCGAGATGGGCGTGATGCTCGCGCGCGTGGAGCGCGCGGTGCTCTCCATCGACGGCATCGAGCGCGTCCACATCCTGCGGTACGGCGAGGGCGCCGCCCACCTGCACTGGTGGTTCATGGCGCGTCCCACCGGCCTGCGGCAGGTCGCCAGCGGGTTCGCGATGATCTGGGACGACGTGCTCCCGACCACGCCCCAAGAGACGTGGCGCGCGAACGTCGCGACGGTGGCAGCGGCGATGGCCGCGTCCAGCCACTAAACGCTGGCGCGCGCCACGGGGCGGTGCCCGGGGTTCCGATCCGGGCGGCCGGGTCTCAGCGGCGTCCGGTTCACATAACCGGACTGTCATTCGACCAGTCGTTCTACACTTGCCGGAAGGATCGTTATATGACTATAGTAGTTGTATGACCACAACTACTTGGGGCCCCGTCGACCCGAGGACGCGCACGCGGCCCCGGGTCGTGCTGGCGATCTGCTGCATGAGCCTGCTGATCGTGGGAATGGACACGACGATCGTCAACGTCGCACTCCCGGCCATCCGCCAGGACCTCGGTGCCTCGGTGCCGGCGCTGCAGTGGATCACGGCCGCGTACACCGTGTCGCTCGCGAGCCTGCTCATGCTGGGCGGATCGACGGCGGATCGCCTGGGCCGCGTCCGCGTGTTCCAGTTCGGCCTCGCGCTGTTCACCGTCGCATCGCTGGGCTGCAGCGTCGCACCGGGGATCGGGTGGCTCGTGGCGTTTCGCGTGCTGCAGGGCGTCGGCGGCTCGATGCTCAACCCGGTGGCGATGTCGATCATCCGGAACACCTTCGAGGATCCGCGCGAGCGGGCGCAGGCGATCGGGATCTGGGCGGCCGTCGTCGGCGTCAGCATGGCGCTGGGGCCCGTCCTCGGCGGTGCACTCGCCGAGCTGAGCTGGCGGGCCGTGTTCCTGGTGAACATCCCCATCGGCCTGGCGGCGATCGCGCTGACGGCGCGCTTCGTCCCGGAGTCCCGTGCACCACGTCCGCGCCGTCCCGACCCGGTCGGTCAGGTGCTGATCATCGTCATGCTGGCGACCCTGACCTCGTCGATCATCGAGGGCCCGCGGCTCGGGTGGGGCTCGCCGGCGATCCTCGCCCTGGCAGCCACCGCCGGGATCGCCCTCGTGACGCTCGGGCGCCACGAGCTGCGGAGGGTCGACCCGCTCATCGAGCTGCGCTTCTTCACCAGCCGGCCGTTCGCCGCGTCGACGGTCATCGCCGTCGCGGCGTTCACGGCGTTCGGCGGGTTCCTGTTCGTCAACACCCTCTACCTCCAAGAGGTACGAGGCCTCTCGCCGGTGAGCGCCGGGTTGTGCACGCTGCCCATCGCGGCGATGACCGTGCTGTGCAGCCCCATCGCCGGCCGGGTGGTCGGCGCCCGCGGGGTTCGCGGCCCGCTGGTTATCGGCGGCCTGGGGCTGGGCGCGGGCGGCCTGATGCTCGTGTCTCTGAGCGCGGACACCTCGCTCGGCTGGCTGCTGGGTGCGTACTGCGTCTTCGGGCTAGGGTTCGGTGCGGTGAACCCGCCGATCACGAACACCGCCGTGTCGGGCATGCCTCCGAGCCAGGCCGGGGTGGCTGCGGCGGTCGCAACGACGAGTCGGCAGGTCGGCCAGACCCTGGGTGTCGCAGTGGTCGGCGCGATGGCTACGGTCGGGCTGGGCGGCTCGCTGCACGACGACCTCGCGACCGCAACGCACGCTGGGTGGTGGCTCATCGTCGCCTTGGGCGCCGGCATCGTGGCGCTCGGCCTGGCCGCGAGCACCCCGGTGGCCCAGGCCAGCGCAGCGCGGACGGCCGAGCGACTGCGCGAGACGCCGCAGGAGGCGTGATGCACGGCGCCGATCCAGACGCCACAAGCCGCGCCTGGCGCGCGATGTCGGACCTCGTGCTCGACCAAGACCGCAGGGTTGCGGTGTCGGCAGCGCTCGGCTTGAGCTTCGCACGCGTCCGGGCACTACGCCGACTGGCCGCCCAGCCGCATACGCTGCGGGAGCTTGCCGCGAAGCTGACCGCGGACCCGCCGTATGTCACCGTGATCGTCGACGACCTCGAACAGCGCGGACTCGTCCAGCGGACGCCTCATCCCGAGGACCGGCGGGCGAAGCTCGTGCAGCTGACCGACGCAGGTCGCGCCGCCGCCGCGCGCGCCGACGCGATCCTGGACAGGCCACCGGACGCGCTGCGGGAACTCCCCGCCGAGGACCTGACGACCCTGCTGCGCGTGCTCGAGCGCCTCCAGCAGCACCCCCACGACGCCGCCCAGTAGCCGCGCAACCCAGCAGCGTTCGGCGTCAATTCCTGTCGGCTCGGTTGTGGGCCGATGAGTTCTCTGGCTCGCCGGCGTCGTAGTTTCATGAGTACGAACCAGCTCGTCCTGCACCAGCATCCGTTTGCGGCGTTCTGCTGGAAGCCCTTGATCGCGCTCCACGAGCTCGAGTTGCCGTTCCGGCCGCATCTGGTCGATGGTGAAGACGGCCGGCGCGACCTGGCGCGGGTCTGGCCGCTCGCAAGCATCCCCGTCCTGCGCGACGAGACCGCAGACCTCACGCTTCCCCAGTCGTCCACGATCGTCGAGTACCTCGACCGACTTGCTTCGCCGACCGGCCGCCTGATCCCGCAGGACCACGACCGGGCGCTTCAGGCGCGGCTCTGGGACCGCATCGTGGACGACTACATCGCAAGGCCGATGCAGACGATCGTCGGAGACAGCCTGCGGTCTGAGGAGGACCGCGACGCCACGGGTGTGGCACAGGCGCGAGGCACGCTCGATCAGGCGTTCGCGCTGCTCGAGGCCCGTCTTCGCGACCAGGAATGGGCCGCCGGCGATGCGTTCACGATCGCCGACTGCGCGGCCGCCCCGGCGCTCTTCTACGCCCGGGTCGTGCACCCGTGGGACGAAGCTCAGCGGCAAGACCTCACCCGCTACTACCGCGCGCTGACGCATCGCCCGTCGATCCGGCGCGTCATCGACGACGCCCGACCGTACCGCCATCTCTTCCCGCTCCCATGGCCCGAGGACGTCGACGCACACCAACACGCTCAGTAGGTCTCGAAAGCAATCGACCAGTCCCTGGCGATGACGTCGGCTGTGGCTGCGGCAACCGCCGCGAGCCAAGCGGCGAACGCGCTGGGCCAGGTCAGCCGCGGCGCAGGGTGAGCAGCGCGAAGCCGAGGGTCGTGGTGCCGCCGGGCAGGGCGCGGCGCTCACGGATGCGCCGCGCGTACGTCAGCCCGTCCTGCGTGCCCAGCGCCTCGGCGTTGGCGGCCAGCCCCTCCTCGTAGGCGCCCCAGTCCGCCGGGCTCGCCACGGCGTGGCGCTCGGGCTCCAAGCCCACCGCCCGCCCGGCGAGTAGCAGCGCGTCGATGCCGAGGGGCACCTCGTCGGCGGTCGCACCGCCCAGCGCCTCCAGGAACGACGGCGACGGCTCCTCGGCCCAGTAGCCCTCGCCGTAGAGCACGATGCCGCCGGGTCGGGTCAGGCCGGCCAGCGCGGCGAGCGCGCGCGGGAAGCCCCCGTGGGCCTGCAAGGCGGCGACGTTGACCACCAGATCGAACGGCTCGCCGTCGAGCGGGACA
>JAOPZJ010000345.1 GCA_025964155.1 Solirubrobacterales bacterium | reverse complement strand
GAACGACGATCCGGACCGCTCAGCCGGGCTGCTGCGAGGAGGTCTGGCCTGGCGGCCTATCCCTCCTCGCGTTCCTGGCCAGGAACGACGATCCGGACCGCTCAGTCGCGCCGCGGCGACGGCGGTGAGTGGTCACGGAGACGTCCCATGCTCCACTCACGCTGAAAGTGGCGGGTTGGCGTGCTCCGCGATCCAATCGCGCCAGGACTGCGGCAGGGCCGGCGCGGCGAGCAGCTGCGGCCGCAGCGCGTGGTCGTGCAGCAGCGCGTTCGTCATGAGCGTCGTGGTCACCTCGTGGTCCGGGCGGAAGACGACCTCGATCACGTCACCGGCTCCGACGTCCCCCTCTTCGAGGATGCCGAGGTAGGCGCCGGGGCGGCCGGCGTGCGCGAACGTCTTGACGAAGCGCGGGTCGCCCATTCGCAGGCCGAGCTTGAAGCACGGGATCCGGGTCTGGCGGACTTCCAGCAGCGTGGAGCCCACGCGCCAACGGTCGCCGATCCGCGCCGTGGAGAGGTTGAGGCCCCGTGTCGTGAGGTTCTCCCCGAAGGCGCCGGCCCCCAGCTCACGGCCGAGTTGGTGCTCCCACCAGCGCGTGTTCTCGATCGCGTACGCGTAGACCGCCTTGTCGGGCCCGCCGTGGACGCTGCGGTCGGCCTGGTCGTCGCCCTCGAGGTTGACGCCCCGGACCGCTACGCGGCCCTGCACCGGAGCCTTCCAGATGCCCGTCCCGATCGTGCGCGAGCCGGTGCCGACCGTGCGTACGGCGCCGACGCTCACGGCGAGCAGCTCACCGAGGAGCCCGTCGGTCATCGTGCGTCCTCCTCTTCGTCGTCCATGATCCTGATGCCGAGGGCGGCCGCGAAGACGCCGGCCGACGCGATGACGTCCGTGACCGGCATGCTCGCGCCGCGCAGGCGTTCGATGCCGCGGGCGCCGTCCAGCGTGCAGCCGCGCAATTCACAGCCGGCCGAGAGGCGTGCGCCCGTGAGGTCCACGTCCGTCAGGTCACAGCCGTCGAAGACGACCGCCGCCAGCCGTGCGTCCTGCAGGTCGGACTGCGCGAGCGTGCAGTCGTCGAAGCGGATCCGCTCCAGGCGGGTGGCGGCGAACGACGCCAGGTCGATGCGGCAGCCGCGGAATGTCACGTCGCGGATCGTCCCCTCGTGCCACGACAACCCGGTGAGGCGCACGCGGTCGAAGGACGTGCGCTCGGCGATGCCGCCTCGGACGGCGACGTTGGCGAGGTTGCCGCCGGTGATGCGGCAGTCCCGCAGCGCGAGGTGGGCGAGGCGCGCGCCGGCGAGGTCGACGTCGTGCAGATGTGCGGCGGTGACCTGCACGTGGCGGGCGGCGACGTCGTCACCGGCGGAGCCCACGATGTGGACTTCGTCCAGCGTCAGCTCGTCATGCAGGCCGCCGACCCCGAGGTCAAGCGGCGACAGGTGCGGCGGCACGCGTGGCTCGGACGGCGGGCGCAAGGACACAGCCGCCAAGTCAAGCAGCTGCCGGGAGGCGCGACGGGCACGGCCGCGCCTCCCGACCACGCTCACCCGGTGATGCTCACCCAGACGTCGCTGTTGCCGAACTGCGGCGGGCAGTCGACCGGCGGTGCGGGCTTGTCGCCCTCGGCCGGTCCATCCTGGCCGGTGAAGCGGTCCTCGAGCTCCTCGTCGCGGGCCAGGCCGTTGTCGGACAGGAACTTCTGGTAGGCGTCGACCGCGGGGCAGCCCTCCCCGGTGCGCGCGTCGGTGGCGATGAACCACGTGTGCGCGTTGGTGGACACCATCGTGTTGTAGTCCCCCCAGAACTGGCGACCGAGGTTGTTCTGGGCGGTGGCGGCCGGATCGGATGACGCGCTCGTCGTCTTGACCGGCGTCCCGAACGCCCCGCCCGCGGGCGCGGATGCCGTGTACGCGTCGATCGCGGCGTTGCCGGTGCCGAACCTGTCGGGATGGTCCGTCTTGAGCCCCTGGAACCCGACGTCCACGCGGCCGTTGGGGGCCACGTCGAGGGCGTCGAAGAGCGCATAGCCCTCGGCCGCCGACGACACGGTCACGGGCGTGCTCCACGTCACGCCACGGTTGCTCGAGCTCGCGACGACCGTGCGCCCGCCGTTCGCGGTCCGGGTGGACCACGACGCGTAGATCCGCGACGAGCCGCCCCGCGGGTCCGCGCCGATGCTCGGGAACGAGTCGGTGCGGAAGTTCGCACCGGGGATCGGGTCGGCGAGATCCGTGACGGGACCGATGGTCCGGGCCTTGGCGTACGACGTGCCGCCGTCCCGCGAGATCGCCACGACCTGTGAGCCGCCCTGCTCGAACGCGACGTACACCGACCCGTCCGGGCCGGACGTGATGTCGCTCCCCTGGCGGCCGTTGCCAGTGCCGTTGTTGCCGGCCGGTGAGAGCTGCTGCGACGCGCCGAAGCTCGTGCCGCCGTCCGTCGACCGCGTGACGAACACCGGCTCGTTGCCCGCGCCGGTCGCGGTCGCCGAGCGGAACGCCGTAAAGCCGACGTACACGTTGCCGAACGACGGCGAGGCGGGGTTGTCGTCCGCCCACGCCGAGTTCTTGTCGTTGAACGTGTTCGGGTTGTCCCGGGTGGTCGCGCGGACCGGCGTGCTCCAGGTGACGCCGTTGTCGTCGGAGTAGGACACGAGGATCAGCTCGGGCGCCTTGTTGGCGTTGAACGGGCTCTGCCCGCCCTTGTAGGAGCCCAGGCCCACGTAGTACGCGCGCGCCCCGTTCGCATAGGAGAAGTGCCCGCCGCCCGCCGGCTTGGGCCCGTAGACGATCACCGGGTCACCGTCTGAGATGTAAGGGCTGGCCTGCCAGCTGGCCTGGTCGTCGAGCAGGCCGCGGTTGCTCCAGGTCGAGCCTCCGTTCGAGGACGTGTAGACCCCGTCGGTGCCGACGCCGAAGAAGAACGAGCAGTCGCTCGGCGCGGTGTCACCGCGGACCAGACCCGGTCCGCACGCCGGCTGGCGCTGCTCGTCGTTGGAGCCGGCGATGAGCCGGCTTGCGTCCACCGGGTTGACGGCGATCGACGGCTCGTTCTGCTTGTTCGTGGGGAAGCGCGCGGTGGTGTCCGAGCCGGGGTCGCCGGCTACCTGCGGCGCGTTGGCCTGGACGTCGAGGGCCTGTGCGGGGGCGGCCACCGCGAGGGCGGCGAGCGCCCCTAACAGCGCAGCGGCGGCGCGCGAGGAGGACGGCGAAAGGGCAAGCAAGGGGGTGCTCCTTCATGGATCGATGTGAACCTGGGGGCCAGGCGTCGCACGTCCCCGAACGCAAGTCGCAAGCGCCTCGGGCTCGAGGCTACCCCGTTGTCGTGACCGCGGCGAGGACTGGCGTCAGCATCAACACGCGGAGGCAGGAGACGGCGCCGGTCTTGCGCGCCGCGGCCACCGCAGGCGAAGGCCCGAGGTCAGCCCCAGCCCGCCGAGGACGACGACCGCGCCCACGAGCTCGGCCGCGTTCGGCTGCTCCCCGAGGCTCAGCCAGGCCGCCGCGATCCCGGCGACGGGAACAAGCAGCGTGAAGGGCGCCACCGTGGATGCGGGGTACTGGCGCAGGAGCCAGGTCCAGACGCCGAAGCCGAAGAAGGTCGACGCGAGCACGATATAGGCGAGCGCCAGCAGGCCGCCCGCGCCGACGCCGGCCAGCGCGTCGCCGACCTGCGCCGGTCCGTCCAGCGCGAGCGACAGGGCAGCCAGCGGGATCGGCGGCACGAGGCTGGACCACACGAGGAGCGCGATGGCGTCGGGCGGGCGCGCGTGTCGCGTGATGACGTTGCCCACGCCCCACGAGGCCCCGGCGCCGACGCACAGCGCGAGCGCGAGCAGCGGGATGCCCTCGGCGCGACCGGCGGCGATGATCCCGATCCCGCTCAGCGCGACCGCGGAGCCGGCGAGCTGGCGCACGCCGGGCCGCTCGCCGAGGACGACGACGGCGAGCGCCACCGTGAACACCGCCTGCAGCTGGAGCACGAGCGAGGCCAGTCCCGCCGGCATCCCTTCGTGGATGGCGGTGAAGAGCAGGCCGAACTGCCCGGCCGAGACGAAGAGGCCTACGCCGACCACCGACCGGGCTGGGACACGCGGCCGGCCGACGAAGAAGACGGCGGGCAGCGCGACGAGCAGGAAGCGCAGCGCCGCGAAGAGCAGCGGCGGGAAGTCCCTCAGCCCGACGTGGATGACGACGAAGTTCACGCCCCACACGAGCGCGACGGCGACGGCGAGCAGGGCATGACGGCGGGGCATGCCGCGCAGCATGACCCGCCCGATCAACAAGAGCCATTGGACCTTCTTGGCGGTACCCGTAAGCTGCACTGATGCTTCATCTCGGACGCCTCCGCACGCTCCGTGAGGTCGCCGACCGCGGCACGATCGCCGCGGCGGCCGACGCCCTGCACCTGACGCCGTCGGCGGTCTCGCAGCAGCTGAGCGCCCTCGAGCGCGAGGTCGGCCACCGCCTCGTCCAGCCGGACGGTCGCACGGTGCGGCTGACCCCGGTGGCGGAGGTGCTCGTGCGCCGCGCGGACGGCATCTTCGCCGAGGTGCAGCAGCTGCACGCGGAGGTCGCCGCGCACGCGGCAGGCGAGCATGCGCGCCTGCAGGTCGGCGCGTTCGCGACTGCGATCACGAGCCTCATCGCGCCGGCCGCCACCGCGCTGCGGGCGTCGAGCCCCGGCCTGGAGCTGCGCGTGACGATGGTCGAGGCGCCCGACGCCTTCGCCGGCCTCGGCCGCCAGGAGCTGGACCTCGTCATCTCGATGGAGGCCCCGGGTGCGCCCACGCACGACGACCCGCGCTTCGCGCGCGAGGAGCTGCTCACCGACGTCCTGGACCTCGTCGTGCCCGCCGATCATCCGCTGGCCGCGCACGCCAGCGTCGAGCTCGCGGCCGCGAGCGCCGAGGCGTGGGTCGTTCCCCCCGTCGGCTGGACGTGCGAGCAGGTCGTGCTGGGCGGCTGTCACGCGGCCGGCTTCACGCCCCGGGTCGCCCACCGCTCGGCGGACTGGACGGCGGTCACCGCGCTCGTGGCCGCGGGGCTCGGCGTCGCGCTCGTGCCGCGACTGGCCCGCCTGGGCGTCGCGCCCGGAGCGGTCGTCATCCCGCTCGAGGGCCAGCCGCCGGCACGGCATCTGTTCGCAGCCTGCCGCCGAGGGCATCAGGACGCCCCGGCGGTCCGGCGCGTCATCACGGCGCTGCATGCGGCCGCGGCGGCGGCCGCGGCCGCGGGTGCCGGGCGTGCCGTGGTGCGTGTGTGAGCGCCCTCACGTTTACCGGGAGCCCGGCCCGGAAAGGCCTTGATGGAGGCGGCGCCAGGCGCCGTCCGCACCGATGCACCCGACCAAGGAGCAACGCATGTCCGGCACCAGCGACAACATCAAGGGCAACATCAAGGAGACGGCCGGAGCCGTGACCGGTGACGAGCAGCTCGAGGCCGAAGGCAAGACAGATCAGCTGACGGGCAAGCTCAAAGACGCCGTCAACGACGTCAAGGATGCCGCCGAAGGCGCGATCGACAAGATCCGCGACCGCGCCAAGCGCGACTAGGCGCCATTCCGCGCCGGCCGGGCGGCCTTACGGGTCGCCCGGCGTCGTCCCGTCGCCCGCCGGGCCTCGCCGGCCACGGCCGGCGAACGTGGATCCGCCATCATGGACGCGGATGCCCCGCCGCCTGCCGCCCGCCATGCCCGCTGCCGTGGTCTTCGACAACGACGGACTGCTGCTGGACACCGAGGAGGCGTGGACGCGGGCCGAGGAGGCCCTCTTCGCGCGCCGCGGACGCACGTTCACGATGGCTGACAAGCTTGCGCTCATCGGCAGCGCCCGCGGGGACGCCGCGGCCAAGCTCGAGGTGATGCTCGACGCTCCCGGGTCGGGATTCGCGCTCATGGACGAGCTGCACGAGCTCGTCATGGAAGAGGCCCGCGAGCCCGTCAACCCGCGCCCCGGGGCGGTCGTGCTCATCGCGGCCCTTCAGGCCGCCGGCGTGCCGATGGCCGTCGCCTCCAACTCTCCGCGAGACTTCCTCGACCTCGTGCTGGCCGGATCCGGGCTGCTGGAGGGCGCGGGCGGTTCGCCGTTCGTCGCCACGGTTGCAGGGGACGAGGTCGCGCTGCCCAAGCCCGCTCCGGACATCTATCTCGCGGCATGCGCCGCGCTCGGCGCGGACCCCGCAGCATGCGTGGCCTTCGAGGACTCGGCGCCCGGGGTCGCCGCCGCCCGGGCCGCCGGCATCCACGTCACCGGCGTGCCGTACTTCGCCGGCGGGCAGCTTCCCGAGGCCGACGCGATCGCGTCGGCGCTGGACCATCCCAGCATCATGTCAATGTTCGCTGCCGTATAACGTCCTGTTGCCGGAGCCCGATACTCAAGGAACGCCATGCCGCCGCTCGCACACGCAGGCCATTGGGCCGTCGGTCTCATCTACCTGGCGCCGGTCGCCATCCTCGTCGTGACGCTCCTCGTCATCGGTCGCCGTGACCGCGCGGCGGAGGCCGAAGAGCTCCGTCAGGAGCAGATCGACGCGGGACAGGGGTGATGACCCGCCGCCCGTTCGTCGCGGCGCTCGCCGCCGCGGGCCTGCTCGCCGGCTGCGGCTCCAGTTCCGGCGACGGTGCGAGCAAGGACGGGGCGGCTCCGACCCCCCGCGGCCCGTCGTCCGCCGCGCTGCGCGCCAAGCTCGACGCGTCCACGAAGGTCACGGCCGCGAGCTTCGAGCCGGCCGGCGGCCGGACGTTGCGCCAGGTCGCCGACTCCCTCGACGGCACCGGACCGCAGGTGTCGTTCGCCACCCAGACGCTCGTCCCCGGCCCGGCCCGCCGGGTGGCGTTCGGCATCATCGACGAGCAGACGGGCTTCGTGTACGCGCCCACCGCGATCTATCTCGCCTCCTCGGAGAACGCCAAGGCGCGTGGGCCGTTCCCCGCGCCGGCCGACCTGCTCGTCACCGACGCGCCGTTCCGCAGCCGGAACGCCGCCACCGAGAGCGACCCCTTTGCCGCGATCTACGAGACGAAGGTGCCGCTGGACAAGCCCGGCGACTATCCCGTCCTGGCGGTGAGCCTCATCGACGGCCAGCGCGTCGGGGCGGCCGGCCTCATCACCGTCACGCCGGCGGGGAAGGACCCCATCCCGGACGTCGGCGAGCAGGCACCCCGCGTGGCGACCGACACGCTGGCCTCCGCCGGCGGCGACGTCAAGAAGATCGACACCCGTGTCCCGCCGTCGGACATGCACGGCGCGAGTCTCAAGGACGAGCTCGGGAAGCGGCCCGTCGCCCTGCTCTTCGCCACGCCGCAGCTGTGCCAGTCGCGCGTGTGCGGGCCGGTCGTCGACATCGCGGCGCAGCTGAAGAAGACCTACGGGGACCGCATGACCTTCATCCACCAGGAGGTCTACAAGGACAACGACACGAGCAAGGGCCTGCGCCCGCCCCTGCAGGCGTTCAAGCTCCGCACCGAGCCGTGGTTGTTCGTCATCGACAAGACCGGGAAGATCACCGCCCGCCTGGAAGGGTCGTTCGGGTTCCGGGCGTTCGAGGCGGCCATCAAGACCGGCCTGTAGCGGGCCTGACTCGGCTCGCGGAGTGCATCCACCGTTGCCCTGGCGGCGGTAGATGCACTTCCCGCCCACGCCCCGCCCTATCGCACGCGGATCGTGCCTGCCGCTGCCACGGCGCGGGCCCGCGCGGTCTTTACGTCGTCCCCGGTCGCCAGCGCGACGCCCAGCCGGCGCGGCTTGGGCGCATCGGGCTTGCCGAAGAGGCGGACGTTGACGGACGGGTCCACGGCGAGCGCCTCGGCCACGCCATCGAACGCCGGCGCGCCCGCGGCTGCGGCCAGCACGACGGCGCTGGCCCCGGCGGGCGCCAGCAGCGGGATCTCGCCCGCCGGGACCGGCAGGCCGAGGATCGCGCGGGTGTGCAGGGCGAACTCGCTCAGCGCCTGAGTCGCCATCGTCACCATGCCGGTGTCGTGCGGACGCGGCGAGACTTCGCTGAAGAGGACTTCGTCGCCGCGCACGAACAGCTCGACGCCGAAGAGCCCGGTACCCCCGAGCGCGTCGGTGACCTTCGTGGCGATCTCGTGGGCGCGAGCCAGCGCCGCGTCCGACATCGGCTGCGGCTGCCACGACTCGCGGTAGTCACCGTCCACCTGGACGTGGCCGATCGGCGCACAGAAGGACGTGCCCCCCGCGTGCCGGACGGTCAGCAGCGTGATCTCGTAGTCGAATTGCACGAAGCCCTCGACGATCACCGCATTCATGTGTGCGCGGCTGCCGGCCTGCGCGAAGTCCCACGCGGCGGAGCCGCCGTCCAACGCCCGCACGACGGACTGGCCTTTGCCCGAGGAGGACATCACGGGTTTGACGACGCACGGCACGCCGACGGCGGCGACGGCGTCGCGCACCTCGTCCGCCGAGGAGCAGAAGCGGTAGGGGGACGTCGGCAGGCCCAGCTCCTCGGCGGCGAGGCGGCGGATGCCCTCGCGGTCCATCGTGAGGCGCGCCGCCCGGGCGGTCGGGACGACATGCAGACCATCGGCCTCGAGCTCCACGAGGACGTCGGTCGCGATCGCCTCGATCTCCGGGACGACGAGCAGCTGCGCGTGCGGGCGGGCACGCTCGGCTACCAGGAGGGCCCGCAACGCGGCGGCGTCGGTCATGTCGATGACCGCGTGGCGGTGGGCGACCTGCATCGCCGGCGCACCGGCGTAGCGGTCGACGGCCACGACCTCGCAGCCCAGGCGCATGGCCTCGAGGGCGACCTCGCGCCCGAGCTCCCCGCTGCCGAGCAGGATCAGGCGGACGGCGTCTGCGGCGTGAGGGGTTCCGATCGTGATGCTCATTCGGGGCGCGATCTTGTCAGAGGTGCCGTGGGGGTGGGCGTCATAGAGTGGGGGGCGGTGCTTCCCCTCGCCTCACTCGGAGACGACATCACGGGCTTCCTCGACTCCGTCGGCAAGTTCTTCGACTCGATCGGTCAGCTGCAGTTCGGCCCGCTGCTCATCGCGCTCGCGTCCTTCGGGATCTACCTCACGCTGCGCTCCCGGGCGTTCTACAACGTCCTGCGGGCGGCCTATCCGACCGAGCGGATCCAGTTCCGCCGGATCTGGGGCGCATACGTCGCCGCGTACGGCTTCAACAACGTCGTGCCGGCGCGCGGTGGCGACGTCATCAAGCTGTTCCTCACCCGGACGTCGATCCCGAACTCGTCCTACCCGGCGGTGGCGGCGGCGTTCTTCGTCGAAGGCGTCTTCGACCTCACGATGGGCGTCTTCATCCTGACGTTCGCCTTCACGCAGGGCGTCTTCCCCAAGCCCCCCGACTTCTCCAAGCTCAACGCCTTCGACCTGAGCCTGCTGGCGTCCCACCCGCGCTTCACGCTGTTCCTGCTGACCGCCCTGGCCCTCGCCGGGCTGGCGGGCTTCGCGATCCTGTCGCGACGCGTGAAGGCGTTCTGGGCCCGTGTGCGCCAGGGGCTGACGATCCTGTGGGACCGCCGGCGCTACATGCGTGAGGTCTTCCTCGTGCAGTTCCTCGGCTGGCTGTTCCGCTTCACGGCGTTCTGGTTCATGCTCGAGGCGTTCAACGTGGGCGGATCGGTGAAGAACGTCCTGCTCGTGCTCGGCGTGAACGCCGTCGCGGCCGTCGTCCCGTTCACGCCCGGCGGCGCGGGCGTCCAGCAGGCGTTCCTCGTGAAGGTGTTCGCGGGCACGGCGTCGGGCGCGACGATCGCCGCCTACTCCGTCGGGCAACAGCTCGCGATCGCCTTCTTCAGCCTCGGGCTCGGGTTCATCGCGCTCGTCACGATCTTCAAGTTCCGGTCGTTCAAGGAGGTCATCCACGCCGGGCGCGAGTCCCGCGCCGCCGAGCAGGCCGCGCAGGGCGCGGTCGTCGACGAGGCTCGGCGCGAGCCGGCCCCGGACACTCGCCCGCGGCGGCGCCCGGCACCCGCGGACCTCTTCACCGACGAGGACCTTGACTTCGAGCCGGTCACCCGGCGCCAACCGCCGGCGCCCGGAGCCCGCGGGCGCCGCGGCCGCCGGCGCTAGAAGATCGCGTACTCGCGGACGACCGGCGCCAGGCGCCGGTCGTCGAAGAGCAGCGACAGCAGTCCGGCCTGCACCTGGTCGGCGAGCCCCCGGATCTCGGTGAAGGGCGCCGAGCCGGCGGCGTCGACATCCGTGAGCGCCACGAGATGTGCGCGGATCTCCGGGTCGTCCAGCAGGGCGAGCACGCGGTCATACGCGGCGAGCACGCGGATCCCCAGGTCGATCGCGTCGTAGCGCAGGAACGCGGCGGCGATCCGGTCGGTCGCGGGGGCGGCGAAGTCGGCCGCCAGTGCGTCGAGCATCTCGCCCGCCTGCAGGCGGTGGCACTCCAGGACGGGCAGCAGGCCGCTGGCGAAGAGCAGCTTGCGCGACGTCCGCAGCTTGGCCGACCGCAGTCCCCACCCGTCGCCACCGCGCGTGCGGTCCTTGCCCTCGAAGTCGACGGTGATCGTGCGCCAGTAGCGCACGATGTCATTGAGGAAGAATCGTGGCGGGCGGTAGTCGCGCGGGCGTGAGCCCAGATACCCGGCCAGGACGGCGCGGCGCGTGGCCGACCACGCGGGCTGGCCGGTGACCGCGACGGACTCCAGCACGAGCAGCATGCGCCGCGTGAAGTTCGCGTTCGTGTCCTGCGCCAGGCCGATGAGGCCGCGCAGGTCCTCGCGGAAGGCCACGGTGCCGAAGAGCCCCTCGGTGCCCGGCGGTACCTCGTCCAGCGCACGGGCGACGTCGGCGGGCAGCGGGTGCACGTCCGGGCGCGCCGGGCCGTCGACGAGGATCCACCAATCGTCGTCGCTGGCGTGCGTGATCTCGCCGCGTCCCCACGATCCGCAGAGGACGACCGCCGTGTCGCAATCGTGCGCGAGATCGCGCAGGGCGGCGCGCCGCTCGCTCAGGCGCTCGTCCGTGAGCGCACGCGCCGCCAGCAGCGCGGGAAGGTCCGTCCCCGCCCGCTCGGCGAGGCGCACGAGGGCGCCGGCGGCGGGTTCCGGTCGCGGTTCGGGGGCGGACATCCTTGAGTCATTCTCGCGAACCGACCATGTTCCTTGAGGCGCAGGCGAGCGTGCGTCAGCGCCCGCTACCGCCGGGCCCCGCGCGACACGGCCGTCCGCACGGCGCCGCGTCGCATGAGCTTGGAGAGCGCGCGGACCTCGACGGTCAGGCGGACGGTGCGCGCGATCGCGTCAAATCTGGCGCGGCGGGCCCCGGCCCCGAGCAGCACGACCTGGCTCGTCCCCTTGCCGCGGAGCTTCACCTGGTAGCGCGCGGCGCCTGGCGCGCCGTGCCACGACACGGTCGCGACACGGCCGGACCGCTTGACGCGCAGACCCGACACCGACCCGGCGGCCGCCGGGCCCACCGCCTGGTAGCGGGCGACAAGCGTGCGGTCGGTGACCAGGCCGTCGCGACGCACCTGGGCGTAGATCGATCGCTGTCCGCCTGGCTGGTCGGTCGGCTGGATCGTCAGCGTGCCCTCGGCTCGCTTGGCGAAGCCGAGCGAGCGGGCGCCGACGCGTGCCCGTTCGATGAACTCGACGCGCTGGCCCGCCCCGAGATCGCTGACGCGGTAGCGCAGCGACCGCCGGCGTCCCGTGCCGAGCACCGTCGCCTTCGCCGTGGCCGGCCGGTAGCCGTCGGACTGCAGGACCTCGGTGATCGCGGGTGAGCCCGCTCGCGGCCGGATGGTCCACGCCCCGGCCTTGGGCGACTTCGCCACGACCATCACGGCGTTCGCCCCCGGCAGATCGATCGCGCTGCCCGCGGCGCTGGTCGCCGCCTGCCGGCCGGCAGCCGGACCGGCCACGGTCGCCCCGCCAGGACCCACGAGATCAACGGACGGCACACCGTTGTCGCCGAAGATCAGCACCGTCTCTGACGGCAGGGAGTCGCCGACCGTCACCACCGGGCCACCACCGGCCTGCGCGGACGAGGCACGGGGCGGCGGCTTGCGGTACGCGTCGGTATGGCACGGGGACTTGATGTTCTTCGCGACGATGACGGCGGCGGGGGCTGCGGCGAGGAACGGCACCGGGACGACCTTCGCGGTAGCGATGGAGGTCCCCAGGTCTTCGAGGTCCACCCACGGCAACTGGACCCCGGCGGTCGCGCTGTAGCCAGGGACCGTCACCCGGCCGCAAATCGCCAGGCCCTTGGCCGAGGCGGCGGCGTCCAGGGTCCCGCCGAGACACCCGAGGACGTAGTTGAAACATGCGTTGCCGTTGAACTCGCCGCCCCAGTCGCCGTTCTCGGCGTCGACGAAGCCCTGGAGCTTGGCCTTGAGCGTGAGGATCTCGAGGTCCTGATCGGTCTGCAGATCAAAGTCCGCGTACCCGGGGAACTGGTAGCGGAAGTTGCCGGTCACGGCCTTGAAGATGACGACCGTGACCTTCCCGCCCGCCGTGAACTGCACCGGTCGGCCGTCGTCGGGGATCGTGAGGCGGGCCTTGCCGTCGATCGTCACCGGGGAGACCCCGTTGACCGCCGCGCCGCCGCCGATCGCGCCGCCGAGCTCGACGAACAACGGGTTGACGCCAAAGCCGACGTCGGCGCGCAGCAAGTACACGAACGGGCCGATCATCGGCGCCACCGCCGGCGCGAAGGCAACGTGTGCCTCCTTGAAGTTGCCCAGATGGAACTCGGCCGCCGCGTCGATGGTGCCGGCACCGGCAAAGGTCAGCGACCCGCTGCCCGCCCACAGCTGGTCGGCGCCCTTGAACGTCAGGTCGAAGTTGTTGAGCGTCGCGATGCCGAGCGTGACGGGTCCGAGTCCGAGGTGGAGGGAGTCGATGTGCAGGCCCCGGGCGCGGTCAGCGGTCAGGGTGGCGTCGGCGTTGGCGCCACCGAAGCCCGCCGGGAGCTTCAGCGAGACCGGGATGTCGATGCCGTCGCCCTGCCGGTTCAGGCGCACCGAGATGTTCTTGGCGACGTCGAAGCCCAGGACGTGCGCGAGGAACGCGCTGGAGTCAAAGGAGAAGAGCTCGGTCCCGGGGACGACCTTCGAAAGGTCCCGCTTGAAGGTCCCGTGCCAGAGCGTGATGTCGCCCGTCAGGCTCGAGGAGAGGAGGACCTTGACGGTGGCCGGCCCCCCGACGGCGTCGATGGTCAGGCGCTTGGGGTCGATGACGAGACTGACGCCCGCGTCCGGGACGATCTTCAGGCCGTAGAGGTCGATCGCGCCGGAGCTCACGAACTTGCTGGCGTTCGGCGCCTCGCCCTGGAAGAAGCAGCCGCCGCTGTCGGTGGCGAACGTCATCTTCCCGAAGCTGATGATGCCGCACGAGCTCGTCTGGCCGCCGCCGCCGTCCAGGCCGCCGAGCCCGGGCACGTTCGTCCGTGCCGCCGAGCCGAACCCGCTCGCCACGATCTCACCCGCGCCGTTGATCCCGCCGGTGTGGTTGGCGATCGCGAAGCCCCCGCCGTCGGCGCCGGCCGCGAGCGCGATCTGGCCGTTGTCGGCCCCGGGGATGAGCGTCTGCGTGGCGCCGAGGGTCGGCGCGGCCCCGATGGCCCGCGCAGCGCGCGCCGACGATGGTCGTGCGGTACGCAGCTTCACGCCCGGGTTCGCGCCGCCGCGCTGCTGCCAGGCAGCCAGGAGACGACCGGCGGGGTCTTGGACGAGCTCCTCGAACACCGGGTCATCGCCGGCGGACACCTTCACCGGCGGGCCGGCCGGAATGGCGTTGTCGGCCGGATCCAGCCGGCGCAGCTCATAGTCGCGGCCGAAGCCCGGCTTGCTCATGAGAAAGAGGCCCGACGGACCGCCGGCGAGCGCGAGCTGATCGCCCTTCAGCGGGGGCGCGGGCGGGGTCCACTGCCCCGGGTCGACCGCCGACCCCGTGCCGGCCCAGCGCCGGATGATGATGTTGGAGGCCAGGTCGTGGAACGCCGCGACGGGTCGACCGCCCGAGTCCAGGGCCAGCGACGGGTCGTAGGACTGGTTGGCGGCGGTGGAGAGATCTCCCGTGTCCGTGGCGTAGACGCCGGACTTGTAGGCCGTCACGCACATGTTCGCCCCGGCCGCGCACAGCGGGTCCTGACCCAGCGCCAGGATCGTCGGGTCCGCCGGGGGTCCGAGCACCGCGAGCTGCTCGATGTTCCACTTGCCGATGATCGTCGCGTCGGTCCAGCGCTGCCCGCCGTTGGCGCTCGTCCACGCCACCACCGTGCTCGAGCTGGCGCCGTCGGGCTTCTCCCCGATCGTGGGATACCGCTTGGAGAACACGACAAGCAGGTTGCCGATCCGCACGATCTTCGGACCGAGGTTGTCGATGTTGAACTGCGGGCCGTCGCCGGCGCCGTACGTCTTGTTCCAGGTCAACGGAAACGGCGCGGCGTCGCACGTCTTCGCGCCGCGCTTGAGGCGGCAGTACATCGCGGCATCGTCGAGGTCGCCGCGCCCGTCGTTCCACACGATGTGCGCCGTGCCGGCTTCGTCGACGAGCGCGTCGGGGAACGTGCCCTTGGGCGACAGGGGCACCGATGGCGGCACGGGGGCCGGCCTGAGCTTCGGGACCGTCGAGACGCCCTTGTAGCTCGGCGGGTCGCGGTAGACGGGGGCGGCCGCAAGCGTCGTGCCTGTGGACGCGAGGAGCGCGAACAGGACAATCCCAGCGGCGATGGGCCCCCGGCCATGAGTCACGGCTGGGGGCGAGCCTACGCCGGTTTGGGGTGCAATGGCAAATGCTCCCTCCGGCGGTCAGGCGGCGGGAGCTTCGAGCACCCAGGGCACGTCGACGCAGCGGCGCAGCACGGAGCGGAAGCGCTCGGCGTCCTCCAAGGTCAGCGGGACATGCGCGCCGTCGACGAGCGAGGAGACGTGCAGCTGGCGCAGGCGCGGGCCGAAGCGGTCCAGCAGCTCGTGCGCGAGGTCCATCGTCGGGTCGACGGTCGTCACGTGGGCGACGTCGAGGCACAGGCCCGCTTCGGGCAGGACGGCGAAGAGCTGCGCCAGGTCGTCGGTGGTCTGACCGAACGCCTTGCGAGCGTCCATGTTCTCCAGCACCAGGCGGCTACCGACCCGCGCGTACGCGGCGGGGTCGGCGAGCACATCGGGATGCACGACGATCGAGCGGACGAAGACCGGCAGGTTGGCCAGGCGCTCCACGAGGCCGGCCTCGTCCTCGTCCAGCTCCTTCGTGGGCGCGTGGACGCTGAGGTACCGGAACGGCAGCGGCGGCAGCGTGTGCAGCCAGGTCTCGAGGCTGTCGAACTCCGACAGCGTGAGGGCGGCGAGCTCGGCCGCGAAGGGGGAGACGGCGATCGCGGCGCGGGCCTGCGCCGGCCAGTCGCCGGCGTCACGGAGGAAGCCGGTGGAGGCGCCGACGGGGTGGTGGGCGCCGAGCACGGTCGCGGGAGTTGCGGGTCGGTCGTCCAGGGCTGTCACCATCGTCCGACGCGAAGCTAGCAACGCGGCCAGACGGAGCGACAGGGAGTTCCCGCACCCTGCGGAAAAGGGCGAGGTGCGCCTCGCCCGACGACGCCGACGCCGGGCTACGACAGCCCGGAGCGGGCCTCTCGCACGAGCGCGACGGCCTCCGGGAAGACCCGGGCCATCACCGTGCGGATCTGCTCCGCCTGCTGCTCCGTCGTGCCTTGGATGTTGACGCGGTTGATCGCTGCGACGGTCAGCGAGACCGCCAGCTGGATCGCGTTGTCGGCGCCCACCAGCTTCTGCTGGCCGGCCATCGACTCCGCGAACTCCGCCATGCGGCGCTGTAGCTCTTCCGGGTCACCGAACAGTCCTCCGAAGCCTTCCATGGGTTCTATGGTAGCTCGCTCCTGCACTACCCTCGCGAGTCAGATGAGTCACGTGATCGAAGGCGCCGGCGTGCCGCTGGCCGCGTACGAGCACGGGGAGGCGGATGCGCCCCCGGTCCTCGTCGTCCACGGCATGGCTGCCGATGGCCAGACCTGGGCGATGGCCGCCGCCGAGCTGGCCGCCGGCGGCCTGCACGCGATCACGTACGACCGCCGCGGCTACGGCGATTCCGGAGCCCCCGAGCCCTATACGGGGACGACCGTGGCCGAGCAGACGGCGGACGCCGTCGCGGTGCTCGACGCCCTCGGCGCGCCCACGGCGATCGTCGCGGGGGACGGCTTCGGCGCGCTCGTCGCGCTGGACCTCGCGCTGCGGTTCCCCGGGCGCGTGACGGCGCTTGTCTGCGCCAACCCGCCGCTGCTGGCCCTGGTGCCGGGTGCGGCCCAGGGCCTCGCCGAGCAGCGTGGGCGGCTGGAGGACGCGCTTCGAGCCGGCGGCACGGCGGCCGCGATCGCTGGCTGGCTCAACGGCCGCGTGGACGACGTGGCGCTGGCGAGGGCGCAGGCGGCGGCGCGCGGTTTCTTCGCGGACTACGCGGGACTGGCCACTCTGTCCGTGACCCGCCGCCAGCTGCGCGGCATCCGTGCGCCGACAGCGGTGGTGACCGGGTCGTTCACGCCGCCGGACATCGTCGCGGCCGCCGACGCACTGGCGCAACTCGTCCCCGGAGCGCGGCGCGAGCCGGCCGCCGATCTCGTCGGCGGCGTGCAGGCGGTGGCGGCATGAGGCGGCTGTCCCGCCTCGCGGTCGTGGCGGCATCCGTCCTCCTGTTGGCGGGGTGCGGCGAGCGCAAGAACGACCGGACGTCGTCGTCCTCGACCTCGGTGGCGACAGCCACGAACCCGACGGTCAACCCGACGCCACGGCCGACATCCGGTGACGTGCTCGTCGCGGCGCTCGGCGATTCGATCACCGCCGGCGCCCCGCTGTATGACCCCGACCCGGTGGTGCGTGACCGCATCGGCGCGAGCCTGAATCCCGAGTCCCAGTACGAGTACTGGTACACCGCCGCGCACCCCCGCTACCGCTTCCGCAACTGTGGCGTCGGCGGCGAGCGCACCGACGAGATCGCGCGGAGGCTGCAGGCGTGCGCCAAGGGCGCGCAGATCCTCGTCGTCCAGGGCGGCACCAACGACATCGCCCAGGGGCGTCCGGTCACCGACGCGGCCGACAACATCACGTCCATGATCCGCGTCGGCAAGCAGCTCGGGCTGCACGTGGCCACGGTCGAGGTCATCCCGTGGAACAACGGCTACCCGCGGGCCGCGCCGCTCGTCACCCAGCTCAACCGGCTCATCGGGGCAACGGCGAAGGCCGAGGGCGTGCCGGTGTTCAGGTGGCATGCGGCGCTTGACGATCCGGCCGCGCCGGGCCGCATGCGCAAGGGGCTGACGCAGGACGGCAACCACCCGACGGTGGCCGGCTACAAGCTGCTGGCCGAGCGGATGCAGCTGCCCTGACGTGACGCCGGCGTTTGCGTTTTGGCCGATCGCGGGATACTTGGAGCGATGGACACCGAGGGGCCCACCCGCGCGGTACGTCCCAAGCGCATCGGCCTGGCCGTTGCGGCCCTGCTGTTGTCCGTGAACATCTGGACGGGCGCGCCGCTCTTTGCGGTGTGGGTCGGCTCCAAGGCGGCCGGGGACAGTGGCATCAGCATGGGCGCGCTCTTCCTCGTGGTCGTTGTCCTGGCCGTCAGCGTCTTCGCCCTGGCGGAGGCGCTGGCCTGGGTGAGTGCGACCGACGATCGCATGAGCGGCCGTCCATCCGCCGCCCGTCGGACGTCGCCATGGCTGCGTTCGATGCGCGGCGAGCGCGAGGAGACCGCCCGCAGCCGCTACGGCATCAGCCCCGTCGAGCGCGCCGTCGTCGTGAGCGTCGTCGCCGCTGTGGTCGTGTTCGAGCTATGGCTGATGTTCTTCGCGGGGTCGCCGTTGCCGAAGGGCTAGGCGCCCGGCGGAGCTCACACCCGCCGGCGCGCCACCACCGCGACCGTCCCGCCGCGCCGGCACAGGCCCGCCACGAGCTCGGCCAGCACCGCGAGGGGGAGCAGCACCAGCCCGACCAGGGTCATCGCCAGGTCGCGCGCGTGCAGCGGCGCGTTGCGCTTGAGCAGGTGGAAGAGATAGGACGGGCGCGACGTCCCGCGGCTGAGCGCCGACTGCCACATGCCGTAGGGATTGTGCTCGGCGAGGACATGCGTGGTCCGGACGACGTCGAAGCCATGGTCGACGAGCAGGCTCGTGAGCCCGCGCGCGGTGAAGTGCGTGCGGTGGCGGGGGAGGTCCAGGTGATACCAGCGGCGCCCGCCGATGCGCGCCTGCCACGAGTCGAGGTTGGGGACGCCCACGACCAGTGCGCCGCCGGGGCGCAGCCAGCCGTGCAGGACGTCGAGCGTGCCGGCCGGATCAGCCACGTGCTCGAGGACGTGCCAAAGCGTGACGACGTCGGCGCTCTCGGCGGCCACAGCCGCGTCTTCGATCGTCGTCCGTTCCAGCGCCACGCCGTGACGGGTCGCGGCCTGGTCGGTGCCGCGGGCGGTCGGCTCCACCCCGGCCGCGTCGGCGTACCCCGCGCCCCGCGCGTGCGCGACGAAGCGCCCGCGTCC
>JAOPZJ010000344.1 GCA_025964155.1 Solirubrobacterales bacterium | reverse complement strand
CGACGACCGGCGGGACCATCCCGGTCCTGGCGTGGGGTTCCGTGCCGGGCGCGATCTCCTACGGCTTCCACGTCGACAAGGTCGACGGCGGCGCGCAGGACTTCACCGTCGCCACGCCGCGCTTCACTCCCACCGAGTTCTACGGCAACGGCATCTGGAAGTGGAAGGTGCGCGCCAACTTCCCGGTCTCGGGCGCATCCTCGGTCTCGGGCCCGTACACCGCGTCACAGGACTTCGTCCGCCGGATCCTGCCGCCGGCGAACGCGAAGGCGACCGTCACGCCCACGCGAGTCGTCTTCGCCTGGAGCCCGGACACGTCCGGCAAGAAGTACCGCCTGGACGTGGCCAAGGACGACAGCTTCACCGAGATGGTGGAGTCGGTCACGACGCCGAACACGTCGTACGCCCCGCTGCTGGCGAACGGGTACGCGGACGGTGGCCGCCTGTACTGGCGCGTCGCCCTCCTGGACCAGGGCAACAACCTGGGGGCCTTCGCCCGCGGTGACCTGCGCCTGCCGATGCGGCTGAAGCTCAAGGCGAGCACCGTGTTCGTGCAGCGGGGCCGGCTGAGCCAGGTGCGCGTCACCGTCACCGATCCGGCGGGCCGGAGGGTGCGGAACGTGCGGGTGCGCTTCACGGGCGCGGGCGTGACGGGCAGCCGGACGACGGGGAAGCGGGGCACCGTGACGCTGCGGATCCGGCCCAGGCGTCGCGGCACGATCAAGCTCACGGCCGCGCGCAAGGGGTACCTCGCCGGCGTCCAGACCCTGCGGTCCTCATAGGAAAGGCTGGATCACCATGTCCTTTGCACCGCGGGACACCCCCGCCCGCCGGCGTCGTCTTGTGCAGGGTCGGGCCCGGATGGCCGTCCTCGTCGCCAGCGCGACCGCGCTCGGCGGCGTGGCGGGGGCGGGCCTTCCCGCGTTGGCCGGTGGCTCGGCCAGCCCGGCGTGCGACGACCCGGCGCGGACGACCCCGACCGTCATCGTCGCCGGGCAGGTCATCGACTGCGCGCCGCCGGCGGATACCACCCGGGCCACGCCGGTGGTCCCGGACCCGCCCGTTGCGCCAGACCCGCCGGCGGACGTGGCGCCCCCTGATCCGCCCGCCGACCCAGATCCACCGGCCGGCCATGATCCGCCAGCCACGTTAGATCCGCCGGCCGACCCCAACCCGCCGGCCGACCCGCACCCTGGTCCCGCGGAGGATCCGCGCGAAGGCCCGACCGCCGCCGCAGCCGGCGACGGTCCGGCCCGCCAGGTCGCCGAGCCCACCGGCCCGGCCGCGGACGCGCCGTCCGGTGGACCGGTGGCGCCGACGCCGGCCGCCCGACCCGCCGTCACGGCGGACGGCGGCGAGGCCGTCACCATCGTCAAGCCCCACGGCGGCGGCCGCCCGGCCCGCACCGACAACGGTCGCACGCACCGCCCCCACACGCCCCGCGTCCGCACGAAGAAGACGGCCCACAAGCGCGAGGCCGAGCAGGCCGGACCGGGCGCCGCGTCCGATCCGGCCGGTGGGTACGCGACGCTGCCCGCGCGGTGGACGAGCCTGGACCCGATTGTCCTGCCGGCATTCGGCGTCGGCGACTTCCCGATCCCGCCGTTCCTGCTGCCGATCTACCAGGCGGCCGCCGCACAGTACGGGCTGCCGTGGGAGGTCCTCGCGGCCATCAACGAGATCGAGACGGACTTCGGGCGCAACACCGCCGTGTCGTCGGCGGGGGCGCTCGGCTGGATGCAGTTCATCCCCAGCTCGTGGGCGCGCTATGGCGTGGACGGCGACGGCGACCACCGGCGTGACCCGCGCCACCCCGTCGACGCGATCTTCGCCGCGGCGCGCTACCTCAAGGCCGCCGGCGGCCAGACGGACCTGCCCAAGGCGATCTTCGCCTACAACCACGCGCAGTGGTACGTCGATCGCGTCGTGGAGCGCGCACGCGAGTTCGCCGGGCTCGACCACGCGCTGGTCGCGGCGCTCAGCAAGCGTGCGCTGCGCGAGGACCACGTCCTCTACCGCGCGAAGGCCGACCCGTTCGCCGGGTCCGCCGCCGTTGCGCCATCGGCAGGCCAGGCGCTGCTGCTGACCAAGCGCCAGCTCATCGCGCTCACGCTCCACAGCCCCGACATCCAGATCTATCCCGACGGGCGGCGGGACATCGCCGCCGGCCACATCGACCGGCGCGTGCTCGCCACGCTCGTCTTCCTCGCCCGCTCAGGCCTGAAGCCGACCGTCTCGAGCCTCGTCTCGGGACACTCGCGCCTGACGACCTCGGGCAACGTCTCCGCGCATTCCTACGGGCACGCGGTCGACATCGCGCAGATCAACGGCACGCCGATCCTCGGACACCAGGGCGCCGGATCGATCACCGCGACCACGTTGAACAAGCTCGTCGAGCTCCAGGGCTACCTGGAGCCCAACCAGATCATCACGTTGATGACGATCGCCGGCCACGCCAACACGCTGGCGATGGGCGACCACGACGACCACATCCATGTCGGCTTCCCGCGCATGGCGGCCCTGCTGCCAGGCGCCAACCGTCCCGCCGACGTGCGGCGGGTCGCCGCGACCATCGTCAACCGGTAGGCGTC
>JAOPZJ010000332.1 GCA_025964155.1 Solirubrobacterales bacterium | reverse complement strand
CGACGCGGTCGACGGCGCCGCCGCCCGTCCAGCCCGCTCCCGCACCGGCACGCCCGGCCCCGGCGCCGACCCCGCCCGCCCCTGTGCCGTCGAAGCGTCCGTCACGTCCTGTGCCCAGCGGCAGCTTCGATAATGCCGGCGGCTTTGACACGACCGGCTGAGACCAGAAGGTGAGCCGCCGGCCGTGTGCCGGCTCCGCGTCGAAATCCTACGCCGGGCAGCGCCGTGGCCGGCCGGTCGGGCCGACACACCCGTCGAAGCGTTGCGGGTCCCGGCCGGCGGCGAACCGCAGTCGCGTGCGCTTGCCGATCCGGCCGGGTTGCGTGACACGGACATCGACGACGGCGCCCGGCCGTAGCAGACGACCCTGGAGCGCATGCACCCGCAGGCTCTTCGTGCTGCCGCGGGCTCGGAAGACCCGCCGGCGGAACGGGCAGCCGCTGCCGGTGCAGCGGACGATCACGCGCGCACCCTTGGGGGCGCGGACGCTCACGATCGTCAGGCGCGTGGACCGGCCGATGTAGCGTCCCGCGACGCGCACGATTGGGAACGGTGATATCCGAGCCAGCGCTGTCGACGATGGCGTGCTCGGGCCCGGGGGGACCGCGGGACCGGGCGGCGGTGCGGCGACAGTCGGGGTCGGCGCCGGAGCGGGAGTCTCCGTGTCGTGCTCCGGGCGTGACGGCGGACGCTTGACCTTGACCTTGCCGGAGGCGACGCTCTCCGCGCCGCGCTCATCGCGCGCCGTCACGGTCACGTCGTACGTTCCCGCGCGGTCGTAGGTGTGCGAGGGCTCAGGCTCCGTCGACGTCTCCCCGTCGCCGAAGTCCCAGGCGACGCTGACCGGATCGCCGTCGGGGTCCGCGGTCGCCGCGGTGAACGTGGCCTCGAGGCCCGAGGTCGAGACACTGAGCGAGACCGTGGGCGGGCGGTTGGACGGCGGCGGGTCGGGGGGCGGGCGGTTCGGCGGCGGCGGGTCGGGGGGCGGAGCCGGCTGAGGTGGAGGCGGGTCCTCTGTCACCGTCACGCCGTGCTCATCGGATGACCCCCCACCGTCGGCGACCGTGAGCCTGACGGTGTAGTTGCCGGGGGCGGTGTAGGTGTGCCGGAGTTCCGGCCCGGTTCCGAGCAAGCCGTCCGCACCGGACCAGATACAGGCGCCGACGTCGCAGCTGCGACCGGCGGCGCGGAACAGCACCTGCTGACCGACCACCGGTGCGCGCGGGGTCACGGAAAACCTCGCTTTGGGCGCCGCGCCGGCGCCGCCTGGCCAGACGGCGAGCAGGACCAAGATGAGCGCGAGCGATGGCGGGCGACGCACCGTTCGGCCGAGGTACCCGTCGCACACGGCGGCGCAGACGCGCCGGCGACATCGCTGCTTGAGTCCCCAGGGCGACGGCCACGAGGTCATGTCACAACGGTGTCATCCCGTCGCGCGCCCACATGGTGCGAATCACGCAACTCACGGGTGGCCGTGTTGTGGCTGGAGGGAGCGATCCTGCCCCCACGCCGCTGGACGTTCCGGCGCTTGAGGCCCAGACTAGGCCCATGTCCTCCACATCGCACACCAACAAGGGCGCCATTCCAGCGATCGCGCTCAACGACGGTCGCACCATCCCCCAGCTCGGTTTCGGCGTCTTCCAGATCGATCCCGCGGACACCGCCCGGGCCGTAGGTCAGGCACTGGACGTCGGGTACCGGCACATCGACACCGCGCAGATGTACGGCAACGAGAAGGAGGTCGGTGAGGGCGTCCGGGCCTCCGGACTGGATCGAGGCGACGTCTTCATCACCAGCAAGCTCAACAACGGCTTCCACCAGCCCGACGACGCCCGCAGGGCGTTCGAGAAGACCCTCTCGGACCTGAAGTCCGACTACGTCGACCTGTTCCTCATCCACTGGCCCCTGCCGACGCTCTACGACGGCGACTTCGAGTCGACGTGGAAGACGCTCGAGGAGTTCCATCGGGACGGCCGCGCGCGTTCGATCGGCGTCTCGAACTTCCAGGTCGACCATCTCGAGCGCCTCGCGGCCGCGAGCGACGTCGTGCCGGCGGTGAACCAGATCGAGCTGCATCCCTACCTTCTCAACGAGGAGGTCCGTACCTACGACCACGCGCATGACATCGCGACCCAAGCGTGGTCGCCCATCGCGCAGGGCAACGTCCTCGACGACCCCGTGATCACCGGCATCGCCGACGAGCTCGGCAGGTCTCCCGCACAGGTGGTCCTGCGCTGGCACATCCAGCGCGCCAACATCGTCTTCCCCAAGTCGACGACTCCGGCGCGGATCAAGGAGAACTTCGAGCTGTTCGACTTCGAGCTCGCGGCCGACGACGTCGCGAAGATCGACGCGCTCGACCGGGGCGAGGCGGGCCGGACGGGCCCGAACCCTGACGTGTTCGACCGCATCCCGACCTGACGCCACCGTGCGACCGAGGCGGCCCCGACCGACCGGGGGCCGCCCGCACGATCGGCTCAGGGCCGGCACGGGTGACCGCGGAGGAAGACGCACGGCGCGTGGCCCTGCGCTGGGGGCGCGCCGATGAGGCTCTGCGGCGCGCCGCCGCCGATCGACGCGGCGATCGTGCCTTCGTCCGGACCGAGCGTGGGACGAGAGCCGATCGCCGCGGCGATCCGGCCTTCGTCCGGAGGGTACGTGGGACGGGAGCCGACCGCGGTCGCGACGCCGGTTTCCTCGGGGCCGCCGTCAGTACGCAGGCTGGGCTGACCCTGGATGCTGGCCGGCACGGCGTTTGAGGAGGTCTTGCCCCCGATCGCGAGGACGAGGGCGATGGCCACGACCGCTGCGGATGCGAGCAGCGCTCCGAGCCACGCGGTGCGCGTTGAAGGCATCTGGATCGCAAGGGGAATCCTGCGACCAATGACCTGCGGCATGACCGACCTCCTGTGGCTGGCGACGGATGGGGAATCGAGCATCCACCGTGTGCGTCCGTCCGTCGTCACCCACGCGGGTGAACGCGCCACCCGCCTTCACCCACACGGATGAGACGGCGTCCTGCGCGGCGATGATTGCCCCAGCCGGCCCGTCGTCTCCCTTCTGAGCGGGTGAATCGCCGCACCGCTCTCATCCGAAGGGATGACGGGCGCCGTAGGTGCGTCGGTGATGGGCTATCCGGGATGAACGGACCGTTCGTCACGATCCTGTTCGCCGACCTCGTGGGCTCAGCGTCACTGTTCGAACTCCGCGGCGACGAAGCGGCGGACGTCGTGCGCCGCGAGCACTTCGCCGAGCTGCGCCGGGTCCTCGCCGAACACGGCGGGCGTGAGGTCAGATCGACCGGCGAGGGCCTGATGGTGGCGTTCTCGAGCGCCGTCGCCGCGGTCCGGTGTGCCATCGAGATGCAGCACGCCACCGGCGCCGTCGCGGGAGGGCTCGAGCTCCGCGTGGGTCTTGATGCCGGCGAGCCGCTCCCAGAGGGGGAGGAGCTCTACGGTACGCCCGTGATCGTGGCCAGCCGGCTCTGCGACGTCGCCGGAGCGGGCGAGATTCTCGCCTCGGTGGTGGTGTGCCAGATCGCGGGGCACCGCGTGGCCGAGCTGATGCAGCCCGCGGGCGATCTGCGGTTGCGCGGCATCGCCGAACGCGTGACGGCTGCTCAGGTGCGCTGGGGCGAGCGGGCGGGCGCGGAACCGCCGGCCTCCGAGCCTCCCGCACAAGCGCCACAGATCAGCGTGGTGATCGCCGACGACCAGCGTCTGCTGCGCACGGGCTTCCGCGGGATCCTCGAAGCCCAGCCCGACATCACGGTCGTGGGCGAGGCGGCCGACGGGCGCAGCGCCGTCGAGGTCGTGTGCCGCCGGCGGCCGGACGTCGTGCTGATGGACGTCCGCATGCCGGAGCTCGATGGCCTGCGAGCCGCCGAACGCATCCTTTCCGATCCTGAGCTCGGCAGCGCGGTGATCATGCTCACGACCTTCGATCTCACCGACCACATCTACGAGGCGCTGCGCATCGGGGCAAGCGGATTCCTGCTCAAGGATACCCCGGCCGACCGGCTCCTCGATGCCGTGCGTGTCGTCGCCGCCGGCGACGCCCTGATCGCCCCCTCGATCACCCGCCGGTTGATCGAGCAGTTCGCGCGCGCGGCGCGACCGGATCCCGGCACGGTCCCCGCCCCGCTGGCGGAGCTCACCTCACGGGAGCTCGAGGTGCTGCGGCTGGTCGCTCGCGGGCTCTCGAACGCGGAGATCGCCGCTGAGCTCGTGCTCGGTGAGAACACGATCAAGACGCACGTCGCCCACCTGCTGGGCAAGCTTGGCCTGCGTGACCGTGTGCACGCGGTCGTGCTCGCCTACGAGACCGGGCTCGTGACCCCTGAGGTCGCGCCCGCGGAGCACCACACGCCGGGCTGAGTGGAGCCGCCCGGCGCGCGAGCCGACCCGAGGTCAGCGCGGGCGGGCCGCCCACAGCGTGCGGTAGAGCGCCGCGGCGACCGGGAAACGGCCACTGCCGGTCTTCATCCCGTAGGACAGGCCATAGTCCGTGTCGCTGTTGAAGTAGTTCTCGAACGCGGTGTTGTGAGTGGCGAACCACGTGTACATGTTCTGGATGAAGGTCGGGTCGTCGCCGCCACCGCCGGCCGGATCCGCGGCGTTGTAGGCCAGTCCCCACTCCGCGAACGCGACCGGCTTGCGGTGCGCGGCGGCAAACCTCGCCTGCCAGGCGAGCCCGTAGCCGTTGTTGACGAGATCGCTCCAGCGTTGCGCGGCGGTCGGGTTCAGGCGCTCGTTCCAGTCGTAGGCGCTGAGGCCGATGTCGGTCACGTAGGCGTCGCCGGGGTAGGCGAGCGCCGGATCGACGCCACCCTGGCGGACGGTCGGAGCCCAGTCGAAGCCGAAGCGCTGCCCGGGGACCGCCTTCATGGCTCCGACGATCTGGCGCCACGCCTTGGCGAAGTTCGCGGCGTCCGTACTGGTGCGCACCGACCACGGGTACCAGGTGCCGTTGAACTCCCAGGCGATGCGCAGGACCGCGGTGCTCAGGCCTGCGGCGACGAGGTTGCGCGCCAGCGTTGCGAAGTGGGTGTTGTAGGCCCCCGTGGCCGCTTGGGCGAGCGAGCCGCCCGTGTTCGGCCACATCGGGACGCTCAGCACCGGCTGCACGGCGGGAGCCAGCCCCCACGCCCAGATGGACCACGCAGGCTTCTCGATCAGCGACCAGTTGTCCCACGGGGTGAAGTCGGTGGCCGTCTGCACCGTCGATCCCCGCCAGGTCGCGAACGCGTCGACGCCCCCGGGGCCGTACCCCGAGAAGACGCCCGACTTCCAGGCCTTGGGCTGGGGCGTGGCGCCGCTCGCCGGCGACGTGACGGTCCCTGCGATCGCCAGGCCCGATGCGACAAGCACCGCGACCAGCCTCGTGCGGACGGGTCCCCGTCGCGCTGTCGTCCCCTGCCAGAGTCGGTGCACGAGATGCCTATCGAGCGGTGGGGGCCCGGGAAAAGGGTGTGTCAACGACGCGTGGACGGATGTTCGGCCTCCTCCCGCCGGGCGCTCCCCAGCGGCACGCGGCGCGCCCGCGTCAGCCCGGGCGGTTGCCACGCCGGGACTCGGCGTGCAGGGGCAGCTCACCGCTACCGTGTCGGGCGTGAGCGCAGCCGACCGCCCCACCTGGCCCGTCGCCGCGCTGTCACTCGTGGCCGGGTTCGCGGTCGCGCAGGCCACCGGAGTGCGGCCGCTCGGCGGCCTCGTGCTCGTCGCGGGGGCCGGCTGGTGTGCCCGTCGCTGGCGCGCGGATGTCGGCCCGGCCCGGACGGCGGGCCTGCTCGGCGTCTACCTGCTCGCCTTCATCGCCTCGCACGTCATCGCCGATCCCGTCGGGACGTGGCCGGCCGTCGCGATCGTGGCCTCCGTCGTGGGGCTGAGCACCTGGTTCGTGGCCGACGCGGGTCGGCGCTCCGCCACGCCCGCGCCCCGTATCTTGTAGAGCGAATGAAGCGTTCGGCCGTCCCCTCCGTGGCTCTCGTGGTCGCCGCAGCGCTGGTGGCCCTGCTGGTCTACGGCGTGGCCATCAAGGGGACGGACACGACGCTCGACGAGGCCGTCAGCAAGGGCCGGCGCCCGGCCGCTCCCGGGGCGACGCTGAAGCTCCCCCGGTTGGACGGGACCGGCCAGACGAGCATCGCCGACTACCGCGGCAAGGTCCTCGTCGTGAACATCTGGGCGTCGTGGTGCGGACCGTGTGAGGACGAGGCGCCAACCCTGCAGCGCGCGCAGGCCAAGCTCGAGGCCGACGGTACGGGCACCATCCTCGGCGTCACGAACACCGACATCCCGCGCAAGTCCGTCGCGTTCGAGCGCAAATACGGCTTCACGTTCCCGAGCGTCCGGGATCTGGACGTCAAGCTCTACCGAGCGCTCGGATCCACCGGCGTGCCGGAGACGCTCGTGCTGGACGCCAAGGGCCGCGTGGTCGCCCTGAGCCGCGGCCAGATCAGCGACACCTTCCTCGACCGGGCCATCGCCCGGGCCAAGGCCAGCACCTGATGCGCCGGCTGCGTCCCGTCCTGGCCCTCCTCGCCGCGCTCTGGCTCGCGGCACCCACGACCTCCGCGCTTGCCGCCGCCCCCCGCGCCTCGTTCAACGACATCGAGGACGAGGTCATGTGCGTGACCTGCAACGTCCCACTGCACATTGCCGTGTCCGCTCAGGCCGACGAGGAGCGCACGGAGATCAAGCGCCTTATCGCCCAGGGCCTCACGAAGCAGCAGGTCCTTGATCAGCTCGTCGCCGACCTCGGCCCGCGCGTCCTCGGGGACCCGCCGAGCGACGGCTTCAACGTCACGACCTGGCTCGTGCCGGTCGGCGCCATCGGCGGGGTAGCGCTGCTGCTCGTGCTGACGCTGCCGCGCTGGCGCCGCCGGTCCGAAGACGATCACGACGGCCGCGGGCCGTCCACCGACGAGCCTTCCGTCTCCCCCGCCGACATGCGCCGCCTGGACGAGGACCTCGCGGCCACCGAGGGCTGAGGCATGCTGACCCTCGCCGCGTCCGGTGCCGGCGACACCACCGTCCTCGCCGCCTTCGCCGTCGGCTTCATCTCCTTCGTCTCGCCCTGCGTGCTACCCCTGGTGCCGGGCTACCTGAGCGCCGTGTCCGGGGTCTCGCTGGCGGAGATCCGCACGCGCGAGCACGACGTCTCGGCGGTGCTCGGGCCGGCGGTCATCTTCTGCCTGTCGTTCACGGTCATGTTCGTCGCGCTCGGCATGACGGCGACGGGCCTGGGGTCCACCCTGCGCGACAACATCGACGTGCTCGACAAGGTCGCCGGCGGCTTCATCGTCGCGATGGGCGTCTTCTTCCTGCTGACGCCCTTCGTCGACCGCCTCAACCAGGAGTGGCGCCCGGAGACGCTCATGGCCAAGGCCGGCAGCGGCGGCCCCATCATCGCCGGCCTGGCGTTCGCCGTCGCCTGGACGCCGTGTGTCGGGCCGACGCTGACATCGATCCTCGCCGCCGCCGCCACGAGCGACACCGTCGGCCACGGCGGCGTGCTGCTGGCCTTCTACTCCGCCGGGCTGGCCGTCCCGTTCCTGCTGACGGCCGTCGCCTTCGACCGCATGGCGACCGCGTTCAAGTGGATTCGCGAGCACTACGCCATCGTCACGGCGGTCAGCGGCCTCATCCTCATCGCGATGGGGCTGCTCATGCTCACCGGCGAGCTCACGCGCCTGAACATCGAGGCCCAGCGCGCGCTCAACAGCGTCGGGCTGGACATCTTCAACCGCTGACGCCAGGGCGCGGGGCGAGGTGGCGCCAGGCGCGGGGGTGCGAGCCGCGTTGGCGCGCTGATGCTAGGGCGCGAGGCGCCTGTGGCGCTGACGCGAGCCCCGCGGGTGCGAGCGCTCGAACGGCGGGCATTGACGGCGGAGGGTACCGGCGGGACGGTGTGCGCGCGGGGGACCGTGCGAGCGCGGGGGACTGTGGTGGCTGGCGCGTTGCCGCTCGCGACGGCGGTGAGCGAAGGGCAGGCGGTCACCATGACTACCCATGCTCCGCTACGCCTAAAGTGTCGCGTCAGCGCTCTTCCTGACGCCGAAGGGGCCACCCGCGTCCCAAAGCACCGCAGACTTCGCACTCCAAGCACGCCGCACCACGCCAAGGTCAGTCGCGTCAGCGCCTAGTGCCAGCGCCTGCAAGTGGCCGTCGGCGCTCCTGGAGGGGGTGACCGGCGGCAGGCGTGCGCGGAAACGCAGGCCCCACAGGGGTGGATGAAACTCCGTTCACAGGCGCCGGCGCCCGGCGGCAGGCGTGCGCGGAAACTCAGGCCCCACAGAGGTGGATGAAACTCCGTTCACACCCTGCGGCCCGTGGGTTGGTGACCTCTGAGGTCACCGAGCCCGTCCACGCCGAAAGTGGCGCGTCAGCGCTCTTCCCGACGCCGAAGCGGCCTTCCACGCCCCAAAACACCGCGAGCTTCGCACTCCCCCGTCGATGTGGCCGTTTCAAGCGCCCCACACCACGCCAAGCTCACTCGCGCCGGCGCCACAAGCGCATGGGCCCGGGGCCTCCGCCTCCTATCAGGCTCGACCACCGTCGGGTGGTCAACTCCCGCATGCGCGGCCGGCTGCCCTGCGACACCCCTCAGGCCGGCGCGGCGTCCGGGTCCGGCGCGGTGGCGTCGTCGCGGTGCATCTCCTGCGGGGCGCTAATGCCGAGCAGGTCCAGCCCGGTGGCGAGCACCCGCTGCGTGGAGGCGGCGAGCGCGGCGCGAAAGGCCTCGGCGGGGTCCCCGACGATGAGGCAGTCGCGGTAGAACGCGGTGAACGTCTGCGCGAGGTCGAGCGTGTACGTCGCGACCCGGTGCGGCGCGCGCTTGTCGGCGGCCTCCTGGATCGCGGGCCCGAACGCCAGGAGCGCCTGGATGAGCGCGCGCTCGGACGGGTGCAGCTCGGCCCCCGGGAGGATCGTCGGGTCCGGCGTGACCTTGCTGCGACGCAGGATCGACGCGATCCGCGCGTGCGCGTACTGCACGTAGTAGACGGGGTTGTCGGCCGACTGCGACTTGGCGAGGTCCAAGTCGAGGTCCATCGTCGTGTCGTGCGAGCGCGCCAGCAGGAACCAGCGGGCGGCATCGACGCCGATGTCGGCGACGAGCTCGTCGAGCGTGACGAACTCCCCCGCCCGCTTGGACATCTTCTCGCGCCCCTCGGCCGACACGAGGTGCACGAACTGCATGATGAGCAGGTCGAGCTGGCCCGCGTCCCCGCCCAGCGCCTCGAAGGCCGCGTGCATCCGCTGGACGTAGCCGTGGTGGTCGGCGCCCCAGATGTCGACGAGGAGGTCGAAGCCGCGCTCGCGCTTGTCCTGGTGGTAGGCGATGTCGGAGGCGAAGTACGTGTGCTCGCCTGAGGAGCGCTCCAGCACGCGGTCCTTGTCGTCCCCGAACTCGGTAGTGCGCAGCCACAGCGCGCCGTCGTGGCGGTAGGTGCGGCCCTGCTCGGCCAGGACGTCGAAGGCGTGCTCGACCTTGGACGGCGCGGGCGGGCGGGACGTGTGCAGCGACCGCTCGCTGAACCACGTGTCGAACGTCACGCCGAACGCCTGCAGGGACGCCATGGCGCGCCGCACCATCAGCGCGACGGCCTGCTGGGCGACGTCGGCGACGTCGTCGGCGGCCGCGCCGGGGATGGCGTCGGCGACCTCCTGCAGGTACTCACCCTGATAGCCGTCCGCGGGCACGGGCACACCCTGGGCGCGCGCCTGGACGGACTCGCCGAGCTTGAGCACCTGCGACCCGTAGTCGTTGACGTAGTACTCACGGTGCACGTCGTGCCCCAGGAACGTGAGCACCCGCGCCAGCGCATCCCCGAAGGCGGCGTTGCGCGAGCCGCCGACGTGCACCGGGCCGGTCGGGTTGGCCGACACGAACTCGACGTTGACCTTCTTGCGCCCCGGCGCGTCGGCGCCGACCTGGCCGAAGGCGTCACCGGCGCCGACGACGTGCTGGAGCGCCTTGGCGTGCCAGCCGTCCGTCAGGAAGAGGTTGAGGAAGCCTGGTCCGGCGACCTCGGCACGCTCCAGGTCCTCGCCGAGCTCGACGGCGATGGCGTCCGCCAGCCGCGTCGCCACCTCCCGCGGCGGGGACTTCAGCGCGCCGGCCAGGAGCATCGCCGCGTTGGTGGCATAGTCGCCGTGGGCGGCCTGCTTGGGGCGCTCGAGCGTCGGCGCGGACGTGGGCGTGGCGCCGAGCGCGGCACCGGCACGAAGCACGGCAGCCCGCAGCTCGTCGACCGGGGTGCTCGCCTTCGCGTCGTGCATGGTCTGGACGATAGATGGCCCGCGCGCCCGATGACCGGCGGTCACGCCCGGGCCGGCGCCCGTCAGGCGAAGAGCGCTTCCAGGCGCTCCATCGTCCGCGGCGTGCCCAGCGCCACGATGACGTCGCCGGCCTGCAGCACGAGGTCCCCCGCCGGCTGGGGCTCGAAGCGGCCATCGCGCCGGAGCGCGGCGATGATCGAGCCGCCGCGCACATCCGCGAGCGCCATGCCGACCCCCTTGGCGCCGGCGGCGACCTCGATCTCCTCCACCCGGTAGTCGTCCTCGGCCGAGAGCCCGACGGAGCCCGACACCTGCGGGTGCAGCGCGAGGCGCGCCATCTCGGTCCCCGAGGACTTGTAGGGCGAGATGACGCGGTCGGCCCCGGCGCGGCGAAGCTTGGACTCCGAGCCGTCCTCCGACGCCCGGGCCACGATGACGATGTCGCCGCGCAGCTCGCGGGCCGTCAGCGTGATGAAGATGTTCTCGGCGTCGGAGTCCACGCAGGCGACGATCGCCTTGGCGCGCTCGATCCCGGCCTGACGCAGCGATTCGTCGTCCGAGGGCTCACCGAGGATCGCCCGCACGCCGACCTGGGCCTGCGCGGACTCGACGTTGTGCGGGTTCGGGTCGATGACGACGTAGCGGGCGCCGGCGGCCCGCAGGTCACGTGCGACCTGGCGGCCGACGCGGCCGAATCCGCAGACGATGTGGTGGTCGGTGAGCGCGGTGAGCATGCGGGCGGCACGGCGGTCGGCGAGCATCTGGCTCACATGACCGGCGACGAAGAACTCGGCGACGGTCACCAGGGCGTAGAAGAGCGTACCGACGCCCAGCAGCGTCAGCAGGACCTTGACGATCTGCCCACCGGTGTCATCGGGAGCCGGGATCGACCCGGTGGTGGCGATGATGTCCAGCGAGCGGTTGAACGCCTCCCAGACCGAATCGTGCTCGGTCAGCATGAAGCCCAGCGTGCCCAGGGCGATGAGGAGCAGGATGACGAGCGCCAGGCTCCGGAGCCGGCCCGCGAAGGCCCGCAGCTCGCCGCGCAACGGGGTCACGGACGGCCGCCCATCAGTGGTGGTAGGGCTCGCCCGCGAGGATCTTGTGCCCGCGGTACAGCTGCTCAAGCAGCACGACGCGCGCCAGCTGGTGCGGGAGCGTCATCGGGCCGAGCGACAGCCGGTGGTCCGCGCCCGCCAGGTCGTCCAGCCCGTACGCCCCACCGATGACGAAGCACAGATCAAGCCCCGACATGCGCCGCTCCTCCAGGAAGGCGCTGAAGGCGACCGAGTCGTACGTCTGGCCCTCGCTGTGCAGCTGCGAGACGAAGGCACGCTCGGGGATGCGGCGCTGCACCTGCTCGTCCTCGCGCACCTCGATGAGCTCCAGGCGGGCATGACGCGCGATGAGCTTCTGGTAATGCTGGACGTCGTCGGCGTACGGGGGACGCAACCGGCCGACGGCGAGGACGATGAGACGCATGGACGCCGCGAGTCTAAGCCGCGGACCCCCGCTGGGGTACCCTGTGAGCCCAGGTGGCCGTAGCGCGAGGACGACGCGCGCGACGCCGGCACGGGCGACGCGCCCCCCAGAGCCGTCAGCCGGCGCCACCGGGATGGCCCCGAGGGACACCTTCGGACGGCTTGTGAGCCCCACAGACGCCCATGCTTGTCGCCGTCTTCTCCGACATCCACGCCAACCTGCAGGCCTTCGAAGCCGTGCTCGACGACGCCCGCGCCGCCGGCGTCCAGGAGCGGTGGTGCCTGGGTGACGTCGTGGGCTACGGCGGCGACCCGGACGCCTGCGTGACCCTGGCCGCCGAGCACTGCGACGTCCTGCTCGCCGGCAACCACGATCTCGCGGCGACCGGAGACCTGTCGGTCGAGGACTTCTCGCTGCGGGCGCGCCTGTCGGCGGAGTGGACGGGCTCAGTGCTGAGCGACGCCTCGCGCCGGACGCTGGCGCCGCTGACAAGCCAGGCCGAGCGCGCGGCGGTCGGGCTCTATCACGGCAGCCCGCGCCATCCCGTGTGGGAATACGTCATCACCGCCGCGCTGGCCGACCTGTGCCTGGACAGCGCCGCCCAGCGCGTGTGCATCGTCGGCCACTCCCACGTGGCCGGCGCGTACGGCCGGCGCGACGGGCAGCCCGCGACCGGCGCCTCTCGCGGTGACGGCGACGTCATCGACGCCGGCCACGGTGAATGGCTCGTCAACCCCGGGAGCGTCGGTCAGCCCCGTGACGGTGATCCGCGCGCCGCGTGGCTGGCGCTCGACACCGAATCCTTCCAGTTCGTGTGGCATCGCAGCGCATACGACATCCCTGGGGCGCAGGCGGCGATCCTCGCCGCGGGCCTCCCCGGCTCCCTCGCCGAGCGCCTTCAGTACGGTCAGTGACGATGCATGTCCTCCCCTACATCTGCGCGCTGCTGCTGGGCGCAGGGGCAGCCCTGTTCGCGGGCTGTGGCGATCGCTCCAACCTCATCCCGCGGCAGGATGCCAGCGCCTTGAGCACGAACATCGCCGCGGTGCAGGCGGCGGTGAACGCCCGGAACTGCGGCGTGTCAGATCAGGCGCTGAGCCAGGCGCAGGCCAGGGTCACGAACCTGCCCGACTCGGTCGACAGCCGCCTCCGCCAGCGGCTCCTCAACGGTCTGAACACCCTCCGGCAGAAGGCCGAGACGGAGTGCAGCCAGGCCCCGCGGACCACGACGACGGTCATCCCCACGACGCCCACCACCGAGAGCGTTCCGCAGAC
>JAOPZJ010000326.1 GCA_025964155.1 Solirubrobacterales bacterium | reverse complement strand
CATCGCCGCCGGCGCCCTCGGCCTTGCCGCCTTCGTCCTGGCGTGGTTTCAGACCGAGTCCAAGGCCGGCGGTGCCGCGGGCGCACGCTGACGATGTCAGTTCTCGCGTCGCTCACGTCGAGCGCGTCCGCAAGCGATCCCTCCGCTCGTGTGCTCGCTATGCGGGGACAAGCGCGGACGGCTTCCACCTGGCGACTCAGCAGAGCGACACGGGTGACGCCGTGACGTCGGCGTGCCGCCGTGAGCCGAGCGCAGCTCGGCCAAAGTTCACGGACGGGCCGCCGCGAGCGCCTTCACCGCCGGGATGAGCACCGGCGTCGGATCGTCCTGCCAGTTGAGTGCCAGCGTGATCGTCACCCCCTGGGGGCGCAGCCGGCCGACGTAGGCGCGATACCCCGCCGTGCCGCCCAGGTGGCCGATCGCCTCGATGCCGCCGGGGAGCAGGCGTCGCTCGATTCCCAGGCCGTAGCCGACCTGGCCGCCCACGTCGGCCGCCGGGGCGAAGGCCAGCATCTGTCGCAGCGTCTCGCGGTGGCGGAACAGCCGGCGCTTGAGCAGCGCATCAAGGAACCGGGCGAGGTCCTGGACCGTGGTGACCAGCGCACCGCCGCCCGCGGCGCCGGCCATCGACGGGTCGACGCCGGTGAGATCGACCCTCCTGCCGTCGACCTCACCGTAGCCGTGCGCATGGCCGCCCGCCAGCGACCGGTGCCCCGGGGCCGGCAGCGCCGTGCGCGTCAGGCCCAGCGGGCTGATCACCCGTCCTGAGACCTCGTGCCGCCACGAGTGTCCGGTCACCTGCTCGATGATCAGGCCCAGCAGGTTGTAGTCGGTGTTGGAGTACGAGTAGCTCGTCCCAGGCGCGAACACCGGCGGCTGGGCGGCGGCGCGATCGAGGATCTCGCCGGTGTTCCACACCTTCGCGGGATGGTGCGCGATCTCGTCGTCGACGGCGGGGGTGTCCCATTCCGGGATCCCGCTGCGATGGCCGAGCAGCATGCGGACCGAGATGCCGGCCGCGTTCGCGAAGCGGCCGACGACGCTCGCTGGCAGCACCTCGGGGAGCGGCGCGTCGAGCGACAGTCGGCCGCGCTCGGCGAGTTGCAGCACCACGACGGCGACGAACGGCTTCGCGATGCTCCCGGCGCGGAAGCGATCGTCGCGGCGCATCGGTGCGGCCGGCGCCACGCGACCGAGGCCGACGACGCCGGTCCAGGTGCCAAGCGTCGGGCCTGCTACGTGCAGGATCGCTCCCGGGAAGTGCGTGCCCGGATCGCGCAGGGCGTCGTGCAGCACCCGCTGGAGCCGACGCCCGAGAACGGGGTCGAAGCGCGGGCCAGAGCGAGCCGCCACCGACGTGGCGTAGCCCGCGGCGCGCGCAGGCCGGCGGAGCCCGGCGGTGGCGAGCGCACCGGCGGCCCCCACCAGCAGCGTCCTACGGTCCAAGCCGCGGCTGCCGGGGAGGGGCGGTGTGGGAAGTCCGACGTTCGGCATTGCATGCTCCTTTCGGGATCGCGGACTCACTCGTCGCCCTCGTCGTAGGCCACCGCCATCAGGATCTCCTTGTCGCACGCGTCGGTCAGTCCGGACGTAGGCCGCGGCGGCGTGCGGCCAAACGCCGGAATCGCGCCGGCGCCGGCGCCGTGGGGGGCCGCGTGCTTGTGCCCATGTCCAGCACGTACCTCGTCGTCAGCGACGATCACCCCTCCGGCTCATTAGGTAGAGATGTCCACCGCTCAGGGCTAGCGTCTCATGGGTGAGCGGCTCGGAGCGTCGATCGAGCATCCATCCGCCGGAGGCTGCGCTGGCCTTCCTGGCCAGCGTCGCCTTCTTCCTGCTCGGCGCGGCGGCGACCCCGATTCGCGGGCATCTCGTCCTGATTCTCATCCTGGTCGGCGTCTACATGTACGTCGTTCTCGCGGCGGCCCAGCGGCGCGGTCCGTTGTACGCGGTCCCACTCGCAATCGCGGGCGGACTGGCGCTCGACTCGTTCTACATACCGCCCACCCGTGATTTCGGAGCTGACGACTGGCAGAACTGGCTGGTGGTGGCCGCCTACCTTGTGGTGGCCCTCTTGATCGGAATGATCGGCGGACGCGCACAGCGACGTGCCGAGGCCGCGGAGCAGGCTCGAGGCCTGCTTGCGGAGGAGCAGGCAGCGCTGCGACGCGTGGCGACGCTGGTGGCGCGCCAAGCGCCGCCCGTCGAGGTCTTCGCCACGGTCACCGGGGAAGTCAGACGGCTCCTGGGCGTCGACGTCGCGACGATGGTCCGCTTCGAGCAGGACGGGACGGCCACCGTCGTCGGCGGGTCGTGGCCCGGTGACGGCACGGACGGGGGCGAGCGTGACTCCGCGTCGGGTGGCACCCGCCTGCCGCTGGAGGGGGAGAACGTCCCCTCCCTGGTGCGCCGAACAGGGCGGCCCGTCCGGCTCGACGACTACACGAAGACCACCGGCCCGCTCGGGGCGTACGCACGCAACCTTGGCGTTCGTTCCGCGGTCGGCAGTCCGATCGTCGTCGAAGGACGGCTCTGGGGCTCGATAAATGCTGCCTCGCGGCAGGGCGAGCCCCTGCCGGCAGACACTGAGTCGCGCATCGGAGAGTTCACCGAGCTGGTGGCCACGGCGATCGCGAACATCCAGGCCCGGTCGGAGCTTGCGGCGTCGCGGGCGCGGATCGTGGCCGCCACCGACGCGGAGCGCCGGCGGGTCGTGCGCGATCTCCACGACGGGGCGCAGCAGCGCCTCGTCCACACCATCCTCAAGCTCAAGCTGGCGGAGCGGGCGCTCCAAACAGACGGGGACGCTGCCCCCGCGCTCGTGACCGAGGCAGAAGTGACGGCGCATGTCGAGGACGGCACGCTGGCAGTCCACGTGCGCGACGACGGCCTCGGAGGCGCCCGGCCTGAGGGAAGCGGTCTCGTGGGCCTCGCGGACCGGCGCTCCGCCCTCGACGGCGAGCTTCGGGTCGAGAGCCCAGCCGACGGCGGGACGCTCATCGTGGCCGCCATTCCGCTTGCCGGCTGAGGCGACGACCGCATCCCGCATACAACACCGCTTCGCCGGGCGCCCCGCCTCTCGTACGGTCTGGGGCCATGATCAGCACGACCATCGACGTCCCCACCCCCGACGGCGCAGCCGAGGCATACATGACGTCCCCGGGCGACGGGGTCCATCCGGGTGTCCTCATGTACATGGACGCCATCGGACTGCGGCCGCAGATCCGCGCGATGGCCGAGCGCGTGGCCGGCTGGGGCTACGTCGTGCTTTCCCCCAACGTCTTCTACCGCGACGCATCCGCCGCCGACCTTGAGCCGACGGGCGACCTCCGCGACCCGGGTGAGCGCGAGATCCACATCGGCCGCGTGATGGAGCTGGTCGGTCACCACACCCCCGAGCGGGCAGCCCGGGATGCGGCAGCGTACGTCGCCGCGCTCCGCGGCCTGGAGGGCGTGGCCGCCGGCGGAATCGCCGCGATCGGCTATTGCATGGGCGGCGGCCTGGCGCTCCGCACCGCCGCCCAGCTCCCCGACGAGATCGCGGCCGTCGCCACGTTCCACGCCGGCCGGCTCGTGACCGACGCGCCAGACAGCGTCCACCACCTGGTCAAGCAGATCCACGCCGAGGTCTACGTCGGCCACGCCGACAACGACCCATCGATGCCGCCTGAGGCGATCACGGAACTCGAGGCCGCGCTCACCGACGCGGGCCTGTCGTTCACATCCGAGGTGTACGCCGGCGCGCCCCACGGCTTCACGATGTCAGACACCTCCGCGTACGACGAGCAGGCGGCCGAAACGCACTTCAAGATCCTCGAGACCCTGCTGACGCGAACACTCCGCTAACGGGCTCCTGCCGGCAGGCTTCAGCTGGGGCAGCTGGGGTCCTGGCCGCGCTTACGAGCCACGATCAGCAGGGCCTCGGCGTCGTGGTCACGGGGGCCTTCGACGCTGCCGCGCATCCCGCGCGTGACCGCCGCCAGGAACTCGCGGTCGAGTGCTGCGACGCCGGCGGGGTCATCGGCGAGGTCACGGTAGAGCGCGACCCCCAGCGGGTGGTTGGCCTTGAAGTAGTCGCGAAACTCGGCCGGATCCCCGAAACGGTCCAGCACGAAGCCCTTGCGGCTTAGCTCGAGCGACTGGACCCGATCGCCGAACAGCTCCCGCACATGGTCCTCGTGGCCCCACAGCAACGCCGACATCGGCGCGTCGAGCGCAGCTCGCACGGAGCGCTCCATGAGCTTGAAGAGGTCGACCACGAGGCCCGAGGGGACGATGGCGATCATCCCGATCGTGCCCCCGGGCCGGCACACACGCAACAGCTCGTCGGCGACCACTTGGTGACGACGGGCGAAGATCGCCCCGACCGCCGAGGTGACGACATCGAACTCGCCGTCACCGAAGGGCAGCGCCTCGGCGTCGGCCTCCACCCATTCAAGCTCCACCCCGCGCGCACGCGCTTCGCGGCGCCCCGCCTCGAAGTTCGCGGGCGTGAGGTCCGACGCGACCACCTGGGCTCCCGCTTCGGCGGCGCGGATCGCCACGTTCCCGCTGCCGGCGGCGACGTCGAGCACGCGCTGGCCGGCCGAGATACCGCACGCCGCGACAAGCTCCGGTCCGAAGCCCCAGATCGACTCGGTCGCAAACTTGTGGTAGTCGCCGAGGCCCCACACCGCTCGCTGGCGGGCCTTCGGCCCGCCGTCTGCGACGGCTGCGAGGTGCTTTGCCGCGGCTGCGGTCGGCTTCCTGGGTGCCATGATCCAACCTCCTCGTCAGGTGGACTGGGTGCGACGCTGATCGTCCTCACTCCAGATCGTCCGCCGAAGCCGCACCGGACGCGCTGTACGACGGGACCGTCCCGCCCCGGTCCCCAAACCATCTGCGCGCGGTCGCGGCGGTGGTCAGTCCCGTATGGGCGGCCACGGAATCGCCCGGCGCGATGGTCAGGAGCGACAGTCCCGACGGACAGGCCGTCCCCCGCATCGCGAACCCCAGGATGGGACCGCGGGGCACGCTCCGGCCGCCGCCCCCCGGCCACGACACCAGAAGGAGTGCAGCAACATGCAACCCATCCAAAGGTACCTTGCCGCGGTCTTGATCCGCCGGCGCGAGCAGCAAAAGGGACCGCGTCAGACGAACCCCACCCGGGGCCGCGCAGCCGCGGTGGCCACGGCCATGGGCCTGCTCGCCATGGGTGCTCCGGCCGCGCAGGCCGGCGCTGCGAGCCCGCCGACCCCGCATCCGTTTCACGGTCTGACCCCGCATGCGTTCCACGGTCCGACGCCGCATCCGTTCCACGGTCCGGCGCTGCCCTTTGCGCCCCTTGCCGGCGATGCGCCCGGCTCCTCGCCACTCATCGACTTCTCGCCCCCCGCGGTCGGCGAGATCACCGTGGCCATCGGCCCGACCATCATCGGCGGGCAGGTGATCAACCCGGGGCTGGTGGTGACCAAGCCTACGGTGGGCATCAAGCCGCGCTGACGTCACAACGTCGGACGCGCGGGTTCAGGCGCGAGCTTGCTCCTCGCCCTCGCGATCAGCGTGACTCGGGCGGCGGACGGTTGGCCATGCTCCACTCACGCCAAAAGTGGCGCGTTGGCGCTCTTCCTGACGCTGGGGCGGTCACCCGCGCCCCACAACACCGCGGGCTTCGCACCCGTCCGCGAACGCGCGCCTTGCGCACCGCTGACGCGGGCGGACGGCGGCCCTACTCGCCGCCGGCGGCGGCGTCCCGCACGGTC
>JAOPZJ010000325.1 GCA_025964155.1 Solirubrobacterales bacterium | reverse complement strand
ACGCGGTCCCCGTGCTCATCGCGTTGATGCACGACATCCTCATCGTGGCGGGCATCTACTCGCTGACCGGCCGGGAGGTGACCACGTCGACCGTCGCGGCGTTGCTGACCATCCTGGGCTACTCGCTATACGACACGATCATCGTGTTCGACCGCATCAGGGAGAACATCCCGCGCATGCCACGCGCGGCGTTCTCGCAGATCGTCAACCGCTCGATGAGCGAGGTGCTCACACGGTCACTGGCGACGTCGTTCTCGACGGCGCTGCCGATCCTCGGGCTCCTGCTCTTCGGCGGCCAGACGCTGCGGGACTTCGCCTTCGCGCTGCTCATCGGAACGCTCTCAGGCGCGTACTCGTCGATCTTCATCGCCACGCCCGTGTTCCAGCACTGGAAGGAGCGCGAGCCCATGTACGCGCGGCGGGCCGCCCGCATCCGTGACGAGAACGGCGGCATCGTGCCGGCCTACGCCACCGGCGCGGCCGCCACGCAGGTCGAGGTCAAGCCGAAGGCGTCCAGGCGCCGTATCACGACCCCGGACGACCCCGCCCAAGGCGTGTCGTCCAGCGAGTTCAAGCAGCTCGTGCAAGACCTGCACGTCGACACCCCGCCGGCGCGGAGCACCGCCGCCGAGCTTGACCCCACCGCCGACGCCACCCCCGAGGATCTCGTGTTGAAGGATCAGAAGGCCAAGCCGAAGAAGCCAGGCAAGCCCCGCAACCGCAACCACGGGAGGCCGCGCTGATGGCTGCCTTCTGTTGGGTGATGATGGGCCTGGCGCTCTGGCACTTCACGATCTTCCTGCCGGACAAGTTCTGGGGCGGGATCGTCGGAGCGTTCCTCGGCGCGCTCGTGGGGTCGGTCGTGGTCGCGCTGATCATCAACGGCTTCAGCATCCCCGGCCGCCACGACACGACGATCCTCACCGCGCTGGAGGGCGCTCCCGGCGCGCTGATCGGCGTCGGCATCGTCTACTTCGAGGGCCTGCGCCGCGAGAAGGCGACGGGGCAGCCGTCGGCGATCGGCGTCTAGGTCTCAACGTCACCGTGGCCGCGACGTTCCGAGCCGCCAGGCGAGGAACTCGCAATGGCCTGCGAGCCGTTAGGCGAGCAGGGCACACCGTCCGGTTGGGCGCGTAGCGTGCTGTGAGTGGACGTCCGTCTCGACATCAAGCCGCTCGACGTCCGGGCGGCCATCAGCCTGCAGGACGCGCTCGGGGTCAGCTTTCCCGTCGCACAGATCCTGACCCGGCGCGGGCTCGCCGATCCTGACGCCGCCCGGGCGTGGATCGCGGCGGCCGACGCGCACGACGTCCGGCTGTTCAGCGGCCTTGACGTGGCCGTCGCCACCGTCCTGCGGCACGTGCGCGACGGCACGCGCATCACCATCCACGGCGACTACGACGTCGACGGCGTCTGCGCGACCGCGATCCTCGTGCGCACGCTGCGGTACCTCGGGGCCGAGGTCGACTGGTACCTGCCCGGGCGGGAGGAGGACGGCTACGGCCTGCAGCCGGCGACGGTCGACCGCCTGAGCACCCGGGGCACCCGGCTGCTCATCACCGTGGACTGCGGCATCACGGCGGTGGACGAGGTCGCGCTGGCGCAGGCGGCGGGGATCGAGGTCGTGGTCACGGACCATCACAGCCCCCGCGCCGACGGGCGCCTGCCCGACGCGCCGCTCGTGCACCCCGCGGTCTGCGGCTACCCGTGTCCCCAGCTCTGCGCGGGCGGGGTGGCCTACAAGTTCGCCGGCGCGCTGTTGACCGGTGCGGGGCAGGACCCGGCCTTCGCCGACGCGGACCTGGATCTCGTCGCCCTCGCCACGGTCGCGGACTGCGTGCCGCTCGTCGACGAGAACCGCCGCCTCGTCCGCGAGGGGCTCAGCGCGCTGCGACGGACTCCGAAGCCGGGGCTGCGCGCCCTCATGCGGGTCGCCAAGGCGGACCCCGCGGCGCTGGACGCGACGGCGATCGGCTTCCGCCTGGCCCCGCGCATCAACGCCGCCGGCCGCATGCTGCGGGCCGACGCCGCACTCGAGCTCATCCTGACCGACGACGAGGACCGGGCCCGTGTCGTCGCCGAGGAGCTCGACCGCCTGAACGCCGAACGGCGCCACACCGAGACCCGGATCCTCTTCTCCGCCGAAGCCCAGGTGGCCCAGGCCAGCGCGGACGGCGTACCCGCCGCGTTCGTGCTCGCCGGCGACGACTGGCACCCCGGCGTGATCGGCATCGTCGCCAGCCGTCTGGCCGAGCGCCACCACCGACCCGTCGTGATGGTCGCGCTGGACGGGACCCACGGCACCGGCTCGGGGCGCTCGATCCCGGGCTTTGACCTCCTGGCCGGCCTGAACGCCGCCGCGGCGCATCTGGAGCGGCACGGCGGCCATCAGGCGGCCGCCGGCTGCACCGTGGCCCGCGCGCAGGTCGACGCGTTCCGGGCGGCCTTCGTCGCCCACGCGGCCGCGACGCTGCAGCCCGGGGACCTGCTGCCCCTCGAGCGGGTGGACGCGGTCGTCTGCGGGGACGAGCTCGGCCTCGAGCTGGCCGACGAGCTGCAGCGGTTGGCCCCGTTCGGCATCGGCAACCCGGCGCCGAACCTGCTGGTGCCCGGCGCCCAGCTCGTGGATGCACGCCCGATGGGGGAGGGCAAGCACGTGCGGTTCACCGTCCGCGCCGGTGGGGTGCAGGCCCGCGCCGTCGCGTTCGGCATGTCCGCGCTGCCCGAGGGCGCCGAAGCCGGACTGCCCGCGACGTTCCGCCTGGAGCGCAACGAATGGCAGGGGACGATCGAGCCCCGGCTCGTCCTCCGCCAGGCGATCACCGACACCCCGCCGGGCCGGATCACCGCGCTCGGCGAGGCCTCGACATGGGAGGCGGCGGTGCGCGCCGCCTTCGACGAGGCCACCACGGCGTTCGGAGCGAGCACCATCGCGCCGCGCGCTGGCGGCGATCCGTGGCTGGCGGCGGCCGGGTCACGGGCCCGTGACCGCCGCGGCTCGGGTGTGGCAGGCGTCATCGGGGCCCTGACCGCCTCGCCCGACACGGTCCTCGTCGTCGCCGCCGACGCCGGGATCCGGGCCCCGCAGCTCGCCGCCGTCGCCGACGGCATCTCCCTCGTCTCATGGCCCGTCCTCGAGGCCGATCCGGGCCTGGCTGCCGCCTTCGGGCACATCGTGGTGCTCGATCCGCCCGCCGACCCGGCCCTACTGGCGAGCGTCACCGGGGCCTGCCCGGACACGATGGCCCATCTGGCCTGGGGGGCGGAGGAGCTAGGCTTCACGGAGCATGTTCACGCAGTTCTCCACACCCTTCGCGGGCCACTCGCCACGGTCTACCGTGCGCTGCGCGACGGCGTGGACCCGGTCACCGCGCTCCGCGGTGACGGTGGGCGCCCACGCCACCCGCTGCTGGTCGGTCGCCTCCTGCGTGTCCTGCACGAAGCCGGCCTGGCAAGCGTCGACGCGAGCACCCTGCGCGTCGTGCTCAACACCGTGGACGGCCGCGTGGACCTGTCGGCCTCCGCGACGTACCGCGTCTGCACCGAACGTCTGGGGCAGGGGGAGCGATGGCTGACCACCGCGAGGCCGATGGCGGCCTGACCGCGGCCAGCTCGGCCGCAGACCGCACCCCGGTCGACGCGGTCGTGCACGGACACGGCACCGTCGTGGCCGCTGCGCCGGCGTCGGGCGCGTCTTGGTCTGAGCTCGTCGACGGCAAGGATCTGACCGAGGCGGAGCAGCGCCTGCTCGGCGATCTCTTCGCCATCGTCGAGGAGCATGCTCACGACGCCGTCCTGACGGTCGACAAGGCGCGCGTGCGCGACGCGTTCCTCTTCGCCTGCGAGCACCACGCCGACCAGCGCCGCAAATCCGGCGAGGACTTCATCACCCACCCGGTGGGCGTCGCCAAGATCTGCGCGGGCATGCGCTTGGACACCGAGACGCTCGTCGCGGCGCTGCTGCACGACACCGTCGAGGACACGACCGCATCCCTGGACGAGGTGCGTCAGCGCTTCGGCGACGAGGTGGCCACCCTCGTGGACGGGGTCACCAAGCTCACGGGCATCACGTTCCAGTCGCGCGACGAGGCGCAGGCAGAGAACTTCCGCAAGATGATGGTGGCGATGGCCTCGGACATCCGGGTCTTCCTCATCATGCTCGCCGACCGCCTGCACAACATGCGCACGATCGGCGCCATGCCCA
>JAOPZJ010000321.1 GCA_025964155.1 Solirubrobacterales bacterium | reverse complement strand
CGGCGCGCGTGCACCGCCGCCGCGACCTTCGCTGCCAGCTCTGCCGTGAAGGCGGCCAGGCCACCGCTCGCGGCCGGCTTGCAGACGAGGTCGAACGCCCCCTCGGCGAGGGCGTCCACCGCGCGGGCGCCGTGACTCGGCGAGAAGGCCGAGACGACGACGACCGGGACGGAGGTCCGTCCGGCTTCGCGCAGGGCCCGCAGGACCCCGATGCCATCGGTTCCCGGCATCTGCAGGTCGAGCGTCATGACGTCGGGCTCCAGCTGCTTCCACAGGCTGAGCGCCTCGTCACCGTCGCGGGCCTCGCCCACGACATCGAAGCCGCCGTCGCGCAGCGCCCTCGAGAGTACGCTGCGCATGAGGCTCGAGTCATCGGCGACAAGGACACGAGACGGGATGTCGGCAAGCGCCGTGGTCACGGACGCGCCGCGATCAGGCCGCGATGGGCAACGCGGACGCGGCGTCCGCGGACGCCTGGGCGGCGTGGCGGTCGTCGTCGGCCTGCTGGGCTTCGACGCCGGTCGCCACGATGTGCTCCGGGCTCAGCAGCACGACGAGACGGTCGTCGATCTTCGCGATCGCCTCGATGCAGTCGCCGCTGACACCAGACCCGCCGTCCCTGTCGAGCTGGTCCTCACTCACCGTCAGGACCTCCTCGACATCGTCGACGACGACGCCGGCCATCGATCCGCCGCGCTCGACGATGACGATCTTCGCCCGGTCGGACCGCGCGCTCGTCAGACCCAGCCGGGTGGCGAGGTCGAAGACCGGCAGGATCTTCCCGCGCAGCGAGATGACGCCACAGACGCTGGGGTCCTCGGAGGCCACCGCGCGCGGCTCGGTCCAGCGGATGATCTCGTGCACATAGCCGATGGGCAGCGCGTACTCCTCCGTGCCTAGCGAGAAGACGACGAGCTGCCCCGAAGTGTGATCGGACATGGGACTCCTGATTGCGGGGTGCAGGTGGTGTCCCTACGGTCATCGGACCGGGCGAATCCGTCTTGAGCGGCTGGAAGCCGCCTCAATGCCTCGCGCGACCTGAGGCAACCGTCTCGCGGCGCCAGTCGCCACCCGGCGACACGACCAATACGACCCGCTTCACAGGTGCCGCACCACCGTCGGCAGTCCCTCGAGCGCGCGCTTGAGGATGAGGACCCGCCAGTCGCGGATCGCCTCAACGACCTGCTCGGTGGACTCGACGACGACGATCCGCACACCCGTCGTCAGCGTGATGTGCGTGTCGTGCGCCGCGTCGATCGTGGCGACGAGATCGGGGTTCAGGGCGAACGGCTCGGGCGTGTGCCCGAGCCGGTGCAGGGTGATCATGAGGAATCCGCCGATGACGGAAGCCGGCGACGGGTGCGGTGGCCAAGCATCGGCGGGTCCTTAGCGCTTCAGGTTCACGAGGTCCTGGAGGAGCTCGTCGCTGGTGGAGATCACGCGCGAGTTGGCCTGGAAGCCGCGCTGCGCGACGATCATCGCGGTGAACTCGTTGGCGAGGTCGACGTTCGACATCTCGATCGTGCCGCCGATCGTGTTGCCGTACGTGCCGCCCGGCTGGCCGACGATCTCCGCACCGGACGACGGGTCCTCCTGCCAGCGGTTCCCGGACGCACGGACGAGGCCGTTCTCGTTCGGGAACTTCGCCAGCGAGATCGTGGACGCGGTGACGCGGGCACCGCCGCCGCTCGGGATGTACGACACGGTGCCATCGGTGGCGACCGCGCTCCCGGTGGCACCGGCCGGCAGCTGGATGTACTCGTCGGTGCCGGTCGTGAAGTCGCGGCCCATGACGTAGTAGCCCTCGCTCGTGACGAGGAAGCCCTGGTCGTTGCGCGAGAAGTTGCCGGCGCGGGTGTACTGCATCGCCGCGGTCGGCAGCGCGGGCGGCGCACCCGGCGCGACGCGGAAGAAGCCCTCTCCGGAGATCGCGACGTCCAGCGGGTTGCCGGTGTTCTGGAGGTTGCCCGAGGTCATGAGGTTGTCGACGCTGGACAGCGACACGCCCAGCCCGACCTGCTGCGGGTTCTGCCCGCCGCTCGTGGCCCCGGACGCGGCACCGCCGGAGAAGTTCTGCTGCAGCTGGTCCTTGAACGTCGCCCGGCTGCCCTTGTAGCCGATGGTGTTGACGTTCGCGAGGTTGTTGGCGGTGACGTCCAGCATCACCTGGTGGTTCTTGAGGCCGCTGATGGCCGAGTACATTCCGCGGATCATGGTGGGGTTCTTCCTTGTCGTGTTCGGGGGTGGGATTACGCGATGACCGCGGAATCGATGTTCGTGAAGACGTGGTCCTTCATGTGCTGCTGACCGACCGCCGTGATGACGGTCCGGTTGGTGACGGAGACGACGAACGCCGTCTGATCCACGAGGACGACCGCATCGCGGGCGCCCTTGCCGGCGGCGCGGCGGACGCCGTCGCCCAGGCGCTGCATCGTGGAGTCGTCGACGGCGATGCCGCGACGCTCCAGGCGCGCGATCGCGTGGCCGGAGAAGGTGACGCCGCCGGTCTGCCGCGCCAGGACGTCGGCGAACGGGACCGTTGGCGCGCCGCCGCCCGCCTGCGGTGTCGGCGTGACCGGCGCCGCGGCGCCGGCGCCGGCGCCGACCGGCGGTTGCAGCGCGGCGGTGTTGGCGAAGACCGACATCAGGACACGGACGTGACGAGCTGGGGATCCACGCCGTCCGTGTCACCGACGGTGATCGTCGGCGCATCGCCGGAGACGTCCACGCGGGCGACGACGCCGGTCGTCGGGACGCCGTCCGCGCCGACGTAGGTCACGGTGCGCCCGAGGAGCGCGACGGTGCTCGCGACCTGCTGATCCTGCGCGACGGTCGACGACGTCGACGTGAGCTTGGTGAGCTGCTCGACCATCGTCATCTGCGAGATCTGCGCGACGTACTCGTTCGAGTCCTGCGGCTGGGTCGGGTCCTGGTGCTGGAGGTTCGTCACGAGCAGCTTCAGGAACGTGTCCGCGGTCGCGGCGAGGCCGGACGTCGCGGACTGGCTCGCTGCGGCCGGCGGAACGGTGGACGTGACGGAGCTGATGGGCATGGTGGGCTCGTGGTGTCAGGCGTGCACGTCGACGAGCGCGCCTGAGGCGAGCGTCACGACGGACGGGCCGGGGGTGGACGGGGGATGGTCGTCGGCGACGGGGCCGCCGGTGGGCATGCCGCGGCCGGTGGTGGCCGCACGGTCGCGGCGGTCCTCGCGGGCGCCGGCCTGGCCGGCGGCGTCATCGGCGTGGCTGTCGGTGGCGCCCAAGACCGCGCCAGAGAGCGTCACGTCCAGCCGCAGGACGGTCAGGCCGCGGTCGGCGAGCTGCTGCTGGAGCTCGGTCCCCGCGCGGTTGACCACCTGCAGGGTCTCGGGCCGGTCGACGGTGATGGCCGCCACGAGGCCGTGCGCCGTGGAGCGCAGGCGTACGTCGACGCTGCCGAGGTGCAGCGGGTGCAGCTCGAGCCGGGCCCGGGCCACGCCAGGACCCGACGTCATCCGCACGACGTCCGCGACGCGCTCGACGTGCTCGGCGAGCTGGGCTCCCACCGGCACCGGGACGGCCGCGGGCGACGGGGACGGCGCGGCGGCGGGGGTCGCCGCAGGCTGTGCGAGCCCCGTGGCCATCGCCGGCG
>JAOPZJ010000149.1 GCA_025964155.1 Solirubrobacterales bacterium | reverse complement strand
TTGTCGAACTCCTGGAAGAGAACGACGAGCTTGGACACCACGGTGGTCGGACTGACCTTCACCGGGCGGCCCCTACACCACTTCTACCGACATGACCTCCGCGCGGGCGTCTCGTTCGAGCGCTACTGCGATGACATCATCGTCCACGCCCGAAGCGAGCAGCACGCCCGGCAGTTGCGGGACCTGATCGCTTCACGGCTGGCGGGGTGCGGCCTTGAGCTCAACGAGCGCAAGACCCGCATCGTGTACTGCAAGGACGACGACCGGCGCGGCTCACACGAGCACGAGTCGTTCGACTTCCTCGGATACACGTTCCGCCCGCGGCTGTCGAAGAACCAGGTTCGGGAAGCACTTCCTGAACTTCACTCCGGCGGTTATCGGGCCAGGCAAGCAAGCGGATGCGGCGCGAGATGCGTGCCGCTGGCGCATCGCTTGCCGCTCGGACAAGACCCTCACGGACCTGGCGCGGATGTTCAACATCGTGATCCAGGGCTGGATCAACTACTACGGGCACTTCTACAAGTCCATGTTGTATCCGGTCTTCCGCCACCTCAACGAGACGCTCGTGCGGTGGGCCATGCGGAAATACAAGCGATTGCGCCGCCACACCGGACGGGCACGCAGGTTCATCGCTGACGTCGCCAGACGCCAGCCGAGCCTGTTTGCTCACTGGCGTTTTGGCGCCCCGACGGCTGGACGATGGGAGCCCGGTGAGTCGAGAGATTCACGCCGGGTTCTGCGAGCGCCGGGGGGCGAGACTCCCCCCGGCGACTCACCTCGTGCTGCTGGTGCGCGGTACCCGAGCCCAGGCAGAGGCCCTGAAGGGGCAGACGGCCGCGCTGTTGAGCGATCGGCTTCGGCTGACGCTCTCACCCGAGAAGACGCGCATCACCCACGTTGACGAGGGGTTCGATTTCCTCGGCTTCCGCATCGTGCGGCTGCCGAGACCTGGTCGAGCGCCGGTCGCGTTCAGCTTCCCAAGCAAACGCGGCGTGACGAGGCTGAGACACCGCATCAAGGAGTTGACGGGACGCGCCACGACGAACCTCACGCTCGACGCGCTGATCCACGCGCTCAATCCGGTCCTCAGAGGCTGGACGACCTACTACCGACAACACGCCGCAAGCAAGCACTGCTTTGCCTACCTCGACCACTACCTGTGGCGACGGCTGGTGGGGTGGCTTCGCAAGAAGCACCCGCGGCTCACCTGGAAGCAGATCAGGCGCCGGTACTGGTCGCGCGCATGGAGAACGCACGACGGCGCGAGGATCTACTGGCCCAGCAAGGTCGCAGTCACGCGGTACATGGCGCGCCGGCTGCAGCTGCCCTGGACGACGTCCAGAACAACCGGCCCACCAGCCGGCCGGAGCGTCGTTGCTACCTAAAAGACACACCAGAGCGGCCAACGCATGTCCTGTGGAGAGCCGGATGCTCGGGAACGGGCACGTCCGGTTCGGAGGGCGGGGACGAGCAAACCACCTTGCGCGAGCAAGGCACGGCGGCTCGTCTCCGACCCTACGCGCGATGGGCGCCGTTTCACGGCAGAAGTCCGGTCGGACGGAGACGGGTTGGTGACACACGCCGGCAGCGCGCTGTTGGCCGGGGCCGCGGACAACGTCGGCCTGACCGGGGCGCTCGGGGCGCAGTTGCGTCCGCTTCGCAAGCGCAGCGGCGGCCATGGCCCCTGCCGCGTGATTCGCGATCTGGCGGTCGTGCTCGCTGACGGCGCACTGCCTGTCGGACCTGTCGACGATGACCGATCAGCACGTGTTGTTCGGGACGGCGGCGTCGCGGTCGACGGCGTTTCGGGTGATCGACATGATCGCCCCGCGACCCTGGTGGCCTGGACCGGCTGCGCGTGGCGCATGCCAGTGCGCGCGCACGGGTCTGGGAGTCGGCCGGAGCGCCAGCGTCGTTGACGATTGATCTGGACGCCACCCTGATCGGCGCGCACTCCGAGAAGCAAGGCACCGCCGGCACCTACAAGGGCGGCTATGGCTTTCATCCGATGCTCGCCTACGCGCACGAAACGGGTGAGGCGATGGGCGGCGAGCTGCGCCCGGGCAACGCCGGCGCGAACACCGCCACGGATCAGATCAGGTCGCCGAGCACGCCGTCACGCAGATCCCCGCTGCGCACATCGAGGGCATCGAGCTGCTGCGGCGGGTCGACACAGCCCGGGCTACGCAGCGCTCAAGTGCGTCGGTGGTCCCGCCAGTGCCCGTGACGTAGCGGCCGACGCCGGCACGGTGGATCAGGCCGAAGTAGACGAGCACCCAGCCGTGCCGTCCTGGCTGATCGGGGCGAAGCACGGAAGCACGGCCAGCGCGTGAGGGCAACGCCGCCGCTGTCGCGATCGCGGCGCACGTCGCAGACTTCGAGGCGTACCTGAAGCGATTCTACCCCTCGGTCGTCGACGCAAAGCTGCGCTGGGATCAGCTTGGGTGACGTCGTAGCGGGACGGTGGTTGGTCGTCGTCACATTCGATCGGTCGCGTCTCGACGCGCGCTGCCGCTGAGGATCTCGCGCTCGTCGCTGACGATCCGCAGCATCCGGGGGTGTCCAAAGCGAGGTTGACCAGGTGAAGATCGGTTGCGACCGACCGCGCCTTGTTCGCCCGCCCTGCCTTGTGACCGGCGCGACCGCGCGCTGCCGCATCAACGGCCCCTGGGGTCGCGCGAGCGAATGCAACTTCTCGGGTGCAGCATCGCGAGCCGGGGGCGATTGGCCGCGACGCCGAGTTCGAGGCTGCCGCGAGTTGCTCAGTCCCCGTCGTCATCGATGAGCAAGACGCCGAGGCATAGGTGCGTGATCCCATCGTGACGAGAAGGCCAGTCTTCCGTAGTCACCCGGGATTTGTCGTCCACAGTTGAGATCTATTACGCACAATGCATAGTATTGCAAGGCATGCACCGCCTCGCACCCGCCAATTCCGTCGAGCTTTCGGAGCGGCAGAGCTGATGCTGCCCGCCGGGCCCGAGCTGAGCGGCACCGCGGTCTTGTGGCAGCCCGCAGCGGACGTGCGCTCGACCACCCGCGTGGGCCGGTACCTGAGCTGGCTCGAGGATGAGCACGGGCACGAGTTCGCAGGCTACCGTGAGCTTTGGGACTGGTCGGTCGACGATCTCGAAGGCTTCTGGCAGTCCATCTGGGACCACTTCGACGTCATCGCCCACGATCAGCCGACGGCGGTTCTCTCCGGTCGTTCGATGCCCGGGAGCCGGTGGTTCCCGGGAGCCACGCTGAACTACGCCGAGCACGCGCTGCGCGGTCCCGACGACGCGATCGTGGTTGTCGCGCGGTCTCAGACGCGAGGCCCTGAGGAGCTCACCCGGGCCGAGCTGCGTGATGCGGTGGCCCGCGCCCGGGCTGGCCTCGCGCGACTCGGAGTCGGCCCAGGGGACCGGGTGGCCGCATACCTGCCGAACATCCCAGAGGCCGTGATCGCGCTGCTGGCGACGGCGAGCCTGGGGGCGACGTGGGCCTGTTGCGCCCCGGAGTTCGGCACGCAGAGCGTCGTGGATCGGCTGTCGCAGGTGGATCCGAAGGTGTTCATCACCGTGGACGGCTACCGCTACGGCGAGCGGAACATCGATCGGCGCGACGAGGTCGAGGCCATCCGGGGCGCCCTGCCGAGCCTCGAGATCACCGTTCGCGTGCCGTACCTGCACGGTGACGTGGACGGCGACGGAGCCTCCCGCGACGGCGAGACCACGTGGGAGCGGCTGCTCAGCCGAGAAGCGGCTCCGGCCTACGCGCCCGTGGCGTTCGATCACCCGCTGTGGGTGCTGTTCTCCTCGGGCACCACGGGATTGCCCAAGGCGATCGTCCACGGCCACGGCGGCATCGTCCTGGAGACGCTGAAGTCCAACGCCCTGCACTCCGACCTCGGGCCGGGTGATCGCTACTTCTTCTTCTGCCCGACGGGGTGGGTGGTCTGGAATCTGCTGGTCTCCGGACTGATCTCAGGCTCAGCGGTCGTGCTCGTCGACGGGGACCCCGGGTTCCCTGATGGGCTTGCGCTGTGGCGACTCATCGAGGAGACCGGCGCCACCGTCTTCGGTTGCGGAGCCACCTTCCTGATGCTCACGCGCGCATCGGGCGTGAAGCCCGGCGAGCTGCTCGATCTCACCAGCCTGCGCGGCATCTCCTCCACCGGCTCCCCGTTGCCGCGGGAGGGCTTCGAATGGGTGTACGACGCAGTCGGCTCGGAGATCTACCTGCAGTCCACCAGCGGCGGCACCGACGTGTGCGGCGCGTTCGTGGGCGGCTCGCCGCTGCTGCCCGTGCGTGCCGGGATCATCGGCGGGGCCTGCTTGGGCTGCAAAGTCGAGGCCTACGACGACGACGGCCATCCGATCGTCGGCAGGCTCGGCGAGCTCGTCATCAGCGCCCCGATGCCCTCGATGCCGGTGCAGTTCTGGAACGACCCCGACGGCAGCCGCTATCACGACAGCTACTTCGGTGTGTTCCCGGGCAAATGGCGGCACGGCGACTGGATCATGTTCCTCGAGGATGGGGGTTGCGTGGTGACCGGTCGCTCGGACGCGACCCTGAACCGCGGCGGCGTGCGGCTGGGCACGAGCGAGTTCTACGCGGCGCTCGGGGACATCGAGGAGGTCGACGATGCCCTCGTCGTCCACCTGGAGGACAGCGCCGGCGGCCTCGGCCAGCTGCGGCTCTTCGTCGCGCTCGCACCGGGAGCGGTGCTCGACGACGCGCTGCGAACGCGGATCCGAGGCGAGCTGCGAAGCCGGCTCTCGCCCCGCCACGTCCCGGACGCCATCGACGCCGTCCCGGGCATCCCGGTGAACCTCACCGGCAAGAAGCTCGAGATCCCCGTCAAGCGGCTGCTGCTCGGCGCCGCGCGCTCCGACGTGGTGAGCGACGGCGCCGTCAGGGATCCCAGGACCCTCGACGTCTTCGAGCGCCTTGCCGTCGCTCCCGGCGGACGTCGCGCATGACCAGCACCGCGTCGATCACGGACATTCTGAAGCCGCGTCGCGTCAAGGACCTGCAAACGCCCCTCACCACGGCCCTCTAAGGCAACGGAGAAACAGATGCGCATCGCCCGCTACACCAGCACCACCGACCACGAGGCTGTGGGCGTCGTGGTCGACGACCGCGTCGTCGCGTTGGATGATCTCGATCCCACGCTCGGCGACATCCCGGCCATCCTGGCCTCCGGCCCTGAGACCTGGCGCGCGCTGAACACGGCCGCTGAGAGCCACACGGGGACCGCGCTGGTCGACGTGCGGCTGCTCGCCCCGATCCCCCGACCTTCGAAGTTCCTGGCCGTCGGCATGAACTCCGCCGACCATGTCGATGAGGCCAAGAACGCGGAGCGGTCACCAGCGCTGCTTGAGATGCTCAAGGCCCACGAGCTCATGCAGGAGGCGTTTCCCACCCCGCGCTTCCCGATGCTGTTCAACAAGCAGCTCGGATCGATCACCGGCCCTCACGACGACATCTGGCGCCCATTCGACTGCCCCGAGATCGACTACGAGGGCGAGGCGGCGCTGGTCATCGGCAAGCCGCTGCGCCGCGCCAGCGAAGAGGAGGCGGCCGCAGCCATCGCCGGCTGGACCGTCACCAACGACGTGACCGTGCGCGAGTGGCAATGGAACACCTCCCAGATCTGGCTCGGCAAGTCATTCGACACGCACGCGCCCACCGGCCCATGGGTCGTCACCGCGGATGAGTTCGATCCCGAGCAGGCCATCATCCGGACGTGGGTCAACGGGCAGCTGCGTCAGGACGGGCGGCTCGCGGATCAGATCCTCGGACCGGGCAAGATCGTCGCCGCGATCTCCCAGCTGTGCTCGCTGGAACCCGGCGACATCATCGCCACGGGCACGCCCGCAGGCATCGGGTCGATCCACGGTCGCTACCTGCAGGTCGGCGACCGCGTGCGCATCGAGGTCTCGGGCATCGGCGCCATCGAGAACGAAGTCGCGGAGGAGCCGCTCGCCCGCGAAGCCGAGGTCTCGAACGCCGCGGAAGCCTAAGTCTGCGGGCACCCGGGCCGATGCCCCTCTCGGCGCCGATCCTCAGTCCTCGGTGACGAGGTTGCTGATCACGTCCAGGTTGTGGCGCAGGTGTGCGGTCACCGCCTGGTGCACGCGCTCGGGGGCCCGCTCCTGCAGGCCGGCGAGGATCTCGCGGTGCTCGGTCCGCACGGCGTCGCGGTAGCTCGGCGTGGTCTTGGCGATGAAGACCTGCACGTAGGCGTCGGCGGCGTGGCGCAGCCGCTCGATCATCTCGAGCAGCTGGGGCCGCTCGGCCGCGCGGTAGATCATGAAGTGAAACCGCCGGTTCAGCTCCGTGCCGAGCTCGAACTCGACGGGCTGCTCCATCTCCGCGAGGATCCGGTCCAGGTGGCCGAGGTCGTCCTCGCTGATCAGGCGTGCGGCGATCTTCGCGGCCAGCGGCTCGAGCGCGCAGCGGATCTCGTAGTTCTCCTGGATGTCCTTGACGGACGGGCGGAAGACCTCGACACCGCGGTGGGCGTCCTGGCGCACGAATCCCTCGCGCGCCAGCGAGGTGAAGGCCTCGCGCACCGGCGTGGTGCTCACCGAGAAGTGCGCGGCCACCTCGACCTGACGGAGTCGTGTCCCGGGCGCCAAGTCGCCGGCGACGATCATCGTCCTGAGCGTTTGAGCGACGATCTCCGCGCGGGTCCGTGGGCTGCGCGGCGCAGGTCCACCGTCTGTCGCAACCTCTGGAAACGCCATGTATGCACAATGTACCCTACGACCCAGGCGCGCGGCAACCAACACAATGCACTATGTATGATCAGCCAATGCATGCCATCGTGCTCGAGCGCTACGGCGGTCCTGAGGTCCTGACGCGCGCCGAGTGCGCCGACCCGCAACCGGGTGACGGCGAGGTGCTCGTCGAGCTGCGGGCGGCGGCGCTGAACTGGCATGACTGCCTGGTGCGCCAGGGCCGGTATCCCTACGCGCTGCCACGGATCATCGGGTCCGACGGCGCGGGAGTTCGCCGCGACACCGGCGAAGAGGTGATCATCGCCCCGTCGCTGAACTGGGGCGATGACGAGCGTGTCCCCGGTCCCGAGCACGAGCTCTTGGGCGACCTGCGCGACGGGACGTACGCAGAGCTGGTGGCGATCCCGGAGCAGAACCTGCGCCCGAAGCCTGCCGGCTGGACGTTCGCCGAGGCGGCGGCGCTTCCACTGGCCGGACTCACGGCGCACCGTGCCCTGTTTGCTCGGGGCCAGGTGCGGGCGGGGGAGACCGTGCTCGTACTCGGCGCGGGCGGCGGCGTCGCCGGCATCGGGATCGCGCTGGCTCGGATGGCCGGCGCGCGGGTCCTGGTCACCACGTCCTCGGCGGCGAACCTCGAGCACGCGCGTGAGCTCGGGGCCGAGGCGGGTGTCCTCTACACCGACGCCGCCTGGCCGGAGCGGGTGCGGGAGCTGGCGGGCCCAGCCGGGATCGATGTCGCGTTCGATTCGGTGGGCAGCACCTGGAACGACGCGCTCGGCGCTCTGCGACCGGGGGGCCGGCTGGTCTGCTTCGGTGCGACGGCCGGCGCGAGCTGCGAGGTGGATGTGCGGCGCTTCTACTTCAGTCAGCAGACGATCCTCGGCACGACGCTGGGGAGTCCGGCGGATCTCTCCGCGCTGCTGCGACTCCTGGACGCCGACCGCGACTGGCGACCGACCATCGATCGCGTTCTCCCGCTTGACCGCGCCGGCGAGGCGCATGCGCTCATGGAGGCGCGTGCGCACACCGGCAAGATCGTCCTCGCGATGTGAGCCCACTCGCTCGCCCGGCCGTCCACCTCAGGAGCTGCCCATGACTGTCTCGAAGCCCGTGCTGATGATCGTCCTCGCCAGCGTCCGCCCGGTACGTGCCGGCGAGCCCATCGCCCGCTGGTTCGAACGCTGCGCGCACGACGACGGAACGTTTGAGGTCGACTTCGTCGACCTCAAGGCCTTGGACCTGCCGCCCATGCAGGAGCCGAACCATCCCAGGCTGCAGCAGTACACGCTGCCGCACACGAAGTCGTGGAGCGCCCGGGTCGACCGGGCGGATGCGGTCGCGTTCGTGATGCCGGAGTACAACTACGGCTATACCGCTCCGCTGAAGAACGCCTTCGACTACCTGACGATGGAGTGGCTGTACAAGCCGGTGGGCTTCATCAGCTACGGGGGCGTTGCGGCCGGGACCCGCGCCGTGCAGCAGTTCAAGCAGGTCGTCACGGCGCTTAAGATGACGCCGACGGCGGAGGCGGTGGCGCTGCCGTTCGTCCAGCAGCTGATCGCCGACGGTCGGTTCGTCCCCAGCGAGCTCGTCGAGGCCGCGGCCCTGGACATGCTGGGTGAGCTCCGGCGGCTCGAGGTCGCGCTGCGCCCGCTGCGGGACGGGGTCCGCGGCGCCGGCCCGCAGCCCTGAAGGTCGACTTCTCCGGTGGCGCTACGCGTCGGCGCTCCGTCGGCGCGCCACATCGGCAGCGAGCTGCCCGATCGCGTGCATCTCGGCCATCATCTGCTCATCCACGCGCGGGCGGGCCTCGTTGTGGGGGTTGGGGAGGTGCTCGATGGGGACTTGGTCGGTGACGCGCAGGCCGTAGCCCTCGAGGCCCTTGATCTTCTTGGGGTTGTTTGTCAGCAGGCGCATCGAGGAGAGGCCGAGGTCGACGAGGATCTGGGCGCCGATGCCGTAGTCGCGCAGGTCGGCGGGCAGGCCGAGGGCGAGGTTCGCCTCGACGGTGTCCATCCCCTCCTCCTGCAGCTTGTAGGCGCGCAGCTTGTTCAGCAGGCCGATGCCGCGGCCCTCCTGGGAGAGGTACAGCAGGACCCCGCGGCCCTCCTGCTCGATCATCGCCAGGGCCGATTCCAGTTGTTCGCCGCAGTCGCACCTGAGCGAGTGGAAGACGTCCCCCGTCAGGCACTCGGAGTGCACGCGGACCAGGACGTCCTCGACCCCGGCGACGTCGCCCTTGACCATCGCGACGTGGTGCTTGTCGTCGACGAGCGAGCGGTAGCCGGTGACGTCGAAGTTGCCGAACGCGGTCGGCATCGCGGTCTGCACGACGCGCTCGACGAGCTTGTCGTGGCGGCGGCGGTAGGCGATGAGGTCGGCGATCGTGACCATCTTCAGGCCGTGCTTGAAGCAGTAGGCCTGCAGGTCGCCGACGCGGGCCATCGACCCGTCCTCGTTCATGATCTCGCAGATGACGCCGGCCGGCTCGCAGCCGGCGAGGCGGGCGAGGTCGACGGACGCCTCGGTGTGGCCGGTGCGCTCCAGGACGCCGCCGGGCTTGGCCTTCAGCGGCGAGACGTGGCCCGGGGTGACGATGTCGGCGCGGCCCTTCGCCGGGTCGGCGGCGGTCCGGATCGTGACGGCGCGGTCGGCGGCGGAGATGCCGGTGGTGACGCCCTCCTTGGCCTCGATCGTGACGGTGAACGGCGTCTCGAAGGCCGAGTCGTTCTTCGCCGCCTGCAGCTCCAGGCCGAGGTCGTCGCAGCGCTCCGGGGTCAGCGCGAGGCAGATCCAGCCGCGCGCGTGCGTGGCCATGAAGTTGACCGCGTCGGGCGTGATGTACTCGGCGGCGATGACGAGGTCGCCCTCGTTCTCGCGGTCCTCGTCGTCGACCACGACCACGAACTTCCCGGCCGCGATGTCCTCGAGCGCTTCAGCGACGCCGGACCGTTGAAGAAGAGTGGAGGAGGGGCTCATGGTCTGCGTCGCCTCGAGGTAGCGGGTGGTCGGTTGCACGCTCAACAGCGTTATGCATAGTATACGGTCCCTGTCCCCGACGAGAATAGCGAGCAGGTCAATGGGAGCCAATCCACAGGCAGCGGTGTCGACCCTCGACGACGAGACGGTCCTGACGCCGGCGCTGCACCACATCAACCTGAAGACGACCAGGATGGACGAGATCATCGACTGGTATGGGCTCGTCGCCGGGATGACCCTCAACTTCCGTGGTCAGGCGGGAGCGTTTCTCACCAACGACTCCGCCAACCATCGCATCGCCGTGACTGCGGTCCCCGGTCTCGAGGTCGACGAGAACAAGGTCTGCCACGACGGCATGCATCACGTGGCCTTCGAGTACGAGTCCCTCGACGGCCTGCTGGGGACCTACGCCCGGCTGAAGCGTCACGACATCCTGCCCCACGCGTGCGTGGATCACGGCCTGACGATGTCGTTCTACTACCTGGATCCGGACGGCAACTCGGTCGAGATGCAGTCCGACAACTACGGCGACTGGGCGAAGTCGACCGCGTTCATGCGCGATGACCCGCGCTTCGCCGGCAACCCCATCGGGGAGTTCGTGGACCCTGAGGCCCTGCTCGAGCTTCGCCGCAACGGCGTCGATCCCGACGAGCTACACGAGCGCGCCTACGGCGGCGAGTTCCCGCCGTCGACGCCGATCGACCTGCGCTTCCCGGCGCCGCCGCCGGCCGCCTAACTCCGCCCCCAAGTCGCCGATCGAAGAGGAGAGTTCCATGATGAGTTCCCAGACCGACCCCGTTCCGGAGGTCACCGCGGGCTCCGACCCCCAGACGGTGGCCGAGGTCGCGGCGTTCCAGTACGAGTGGCGCGACGTCCTGAACAACGAGTTCGTGTCCAATCCGGCCTGCGGGCTGGACTACTACAACGAGCCGCCGAACGTGCAAATGTTCGACCTGATGAACCGGGAGATGACCGGCTCGACGTTCATCGAGAACTTCATGAAGACGGCGACGTTCTACGCGTCGGCCCAGATGGAGTTCATCGACATGCGCATCTGGGCCGCGGGCGACATCGCGTTCGTCTCGATGTTCCAGCACTACTGGGGTGTCGACAAGGCGGGCAACGACTTCGACTTCACGTTCCGCTGCAGCGACGGCCTGCAGAAGCTGGACGGCAAGTGGAAGATCGTGCACGAGCACTTCTCGTTCCCGGTCAACATGGAGACCGGCCAGGCGTACTTCGACTCGCAGACCTGACGCTGCGCGCACCTGACATGACCCCCCGGTCTCGATGCGCATGACGGGGTCGGCCCCAGCGATGGAGCACCCCGCCACCAGCCAGGGCTTCCGAGTCTGCGTGGACCGGGTGCAGCCCGTCGCCCGAGACGTCATCGCGCTGCGCCTGCGCGACGCGGGCGGCGGCGAGCTGCCGTCGTGGAGGCCCGGCGCGCATGTGGACCTCGTCCTGGCTCCCGGCCTGGTCAGGCAGTACTCGCTCTGCGGTGACCCGGCGGATCGGTTCACCTACCGGCTGGCCGTCCTGCTGGAGCCGCACGGTCGTGGCGGCTCCCGGCACGTCCACGAGCACCTGCGTGCAGGGACGACGCTCGAGGTCCGCGGGCCCCGCAACCACTTCGAGCTCGTCGAGCATCCGCACTACAGCTTCATCGCCGGCGGCATCGGCATCACGCCGGTGCTGCCGATGATCCACGCGGTCGAAGCTGCCGGCGCCGCATGGCACCTGACCTACGGTGGGCGCACCCGGTCGTCGATGGCCTTCGTGGACGAGCTCCTCGGCTACGGCGAGCGGGTCGAGCTCCGGGCCCAGGACGTGCACGGCCTCCTCGACCTCGCGGCGGCGCTCGGGTGCGGAGCGGGCGCTGGAGGTGCGGTGTACTGCTGTGGCCCCGAGCCGCTGATCGAAGCGGTCGAGGCCGCCTGCCGGGACCTGTCGCGCTCGCTCCACGTCGAGCGCTTCGCGCCGCGGCCGGACGTCTTGACCTCAGCCGCCCGCGCGATCGAGGTCGTCTGCGCCCAGTCGGGCCTCACGGTGACGGTCGATCCGCAGACCAGCATCCTCAACGCGCTGACCCAGGCCGGCGTCGCCACGCAGTCCTCGTGCGCGGAGGGGACCTGCGGCACCTGCGAGACACGCGTCCTTGACGGGATTCCCGAGCACCGTGACTCGGTGCTGAGCGACGAGGAGCGAGCTTCCGGAGAGACGATGATGATCTGCGTCTCACGCTGCCGCGGACCTCGTCTCGTGCTGGACATCTAACCCAGAGGAGACACCATGAGCACCACCGAAGACCACGATCTCAAGCACCGCTTCGCGGAGTACTCGAGCACGACGTCGACACCGGACGAGGCGTTCGCGCTCTTCGAGGAGGCAAGGGGGCGGTGCCCGGTTCCCCACACCGAGACGGGCGGCGGCTTCTACCTGGTGCTCGACTACGAGGACGCCAAGGCCGTCCACGCCGACGCCGAGCGCTTCTCCAACGTCCCGGGGATCATGCGCCCCGTGGCCGACCGGCCGCAGCTGCCGCCGCTGGAGTACGACGCCCCCGAGCACAAGCACTGGCGGTCGCTCTTCACGGAGGCGGCGAACCCGCAGACTCCGGCGCGGATCGAAGGCGCCGTCAGGGCCGACGTCGCGCGGCTCATCGATGCGTTCGCGTCCACGGGCTCGTGTGACCTCGTCGAGGAGTTCGCGGTCCCGATCCCCCTGTACGCCCTGTGCCACATGCTCGGTCTCGAGACCGCGCGCGCGGCCGAGTTCCGGCGATTGGCCGAGGCGTTCATCGAAGGCTTCAACGACGTGGAGAAGGGTCCCATCGCGATCGGCGCGCTGATGGAGTACGGCAACATGCTCGTCGCCGAGCGCCAGGCCAACCCGCGCGAGGACTACCTGACCTGGCTGGGGACCGCAGAGTTCGACGGCCGTCCCGTCGGGCCGATGGAGATCGGCCTCGTCATGGTGGGGTTGCTGGTCGCCGGTCACGACACGAGCGTGAGCGGGTTGACGAGCTGCCTGTACGAAGTGCTCTCGCGGCCCGACATCAAGCAGCAGCTGCTCGACGATCCCAGCCTGATCCCCGCCGCCGTCGACGAGGCCCTGCGACTGCACCCGCCGTTCATCGGCTTCTTCCGCCGCGCCACGGAAGCCGTCAACCTCGGGGGCACCCAGATCCCCGCTGACGCTTCGCTGCAGATCGTCTGGGCCGCCGCCAACCGCGACCCGAAGGTCTTCGAGGACCCCGAGGAGGTCAGACTCGACCGCAAGCCCGGGCGCAACCGGCACCTCACGTTCGGGTTCGGGGCGCACGCCTGCGTGGGGCAGCCCACCGCCCGGATGGAGATGCGGATCGCCCTCGAGGAGATCCTGCGCCGGCTCCCGGACATCCACCTCGTGGATCCCGACAGCGTGAAGTACGAGTTCCTCGGCTCCGAGGCCCAGGCGATCACGAAGCTGGCCGCCCGCTTCACGCCCGAGAGCTGAGCGCCGAGCGCGGCTTCCTACCGGGCGCCTGGCGGAAGGGAGCCGCGTCCCGCGTCGCTCAGCGCGGCATCGCCCAGGCGCAGCAGCCGCGATACGGCATCCATGCGGTTCGTCGCGCCGAGCTTGCGCAGGACATGAGCGACATGGCTCTTGACGGTGTTCGGCGAGAGCACCAGGGCCTCGGCGATCTGCCGGTTGGGCATACCCTGGACGAGGAAGGCGGCGACCTGCAGCTCGCGTGGCGTCAGCAGCTCCGCCAGCCGCGCGTTCGCGACGGCCGGGGCGACGCCGAAGCGTGCCTGCGATGGACCCAGCCTCCGCGCTGAAGGCAGCGACACCGGACCGCCCAGCACGTCGCGGGCGAGCGCCTGCGAGGTCGTGTTGAGCTCGCGCAGCTCCGCGGCCAGCTCGGCCACCCGTGTACGCAACACGACGTGCTCGAGAACGATCCCGGCGAGCACCGCGTGGTGCTGCATCCCGTCGCGTTCCGCCTCGGTGAAGGCACGGTCGGCGCGGTCGCCGAACAGGAGGGCGAGCGGCTGGGTGTCCGAGCGAACGGCCGCCACCGCGATGTGCCCGGCGTCGAAGACGTCGGCGACGGCGCCGTACCGCGCCCGCGGCGCGTTGCCGTCCGGCCTCCGCACGAGCTCACCTTCGACGCTGCCGGGGACGAGCGGAATCGGATGCGCCAGCACGCGGCGGCGCAGCGTGTCGCTGGGGCCGTGCTCGAGCGCGCCCGTGTCGGACGCGGTGAGCACCCCGTCGGTGACGCTGAGCACCAGCGTCCGCCCGCAACCGCAGGCCTCCAGGACGGCAGCGGCGACGGTCGCGAAGAGCTCCCCGACGCCGGCGGCAGCGCGCAGCCTGCGGTGATCGGCCCGCAGTCGGGCCGCGCTTCCGGTGCCTGACGGCAATCTCATTACTTTGGATAGTACTTTCACCCGTTTGGGTCTGGCGGCTCGCCGGGGTGTCGAGGAGGCTCTGCTTCCGCATCACGAACCAGGGAGCGAGATGGCGAGCAGGGCAGCGGCGGGCCGGGAGCCCGCCGCGAATCCATATGGCGGCGGCCTGCGCGGGCTGCTCGAGGGCCGCGCGCCCTACGAGCGCCTGCGCCACGCCGGCGACATGGGGCGCCTCTCCGTCCAGGTGGTCAGGACGGCCGTCCGCCCCCCGTTCCCGTGGCTGCGCGACGCGATCGTCGAGTTGTCGACGTACACGCGGCGGTGCGCCGTCCCGCTGGCGATCTCACACTGCGTCTACCTGATCGGCTTCGGGATCCTGCTCCTGAGCCAGCTGATCGTGAACCTCGGTGCTCCGGACCGCTTCCCGGGCGCGATCTACATCATCTGGAGCCGCGAGATCTCCACCTGGATCACGGCGATGATCTTCGCGGGCATCGTCGGAAGCGCGGTGACGGCGGACCTCGGCGCGCGGAAGATCCGCGACGAGCTCGACGCCCTGGCGGTGCTCGGCGTCGAGAGCGTGCGGACCCTGGCCGTGCCGCGGGTCGTGGCGATGACGATCGCGATGCCGATGCTCTCGGTGCTCAGCTTCACGCTCGTCCAGATCGTCGACTACCTGGTCGCCCCCGGCATCCTCGGCATCTCTCACGGCGTGGCGTTCGACAACATCCGCCAGAACGTCCTGCCCTCGGACCTGTACCTCACGCTCGTCCTGAAGAACGCGCTGCTGGGGTTCTTCATCGGCATCGTCTCTTGTTACAAGGGCCTGACTTCCCCCGGTGGAGCGGAGGGCGTCGGGCGCGCCGTCAACCACACCGTCGTCATCTGCTTCTTCGCGGCCTGGCTGTTCAACAGCCTGTTCAACCTGGCCTACCTGACCACCTTCCCCGACGTCGCGTCGCTCAAGGGCTGACGTGGCGACCACCGCACCCCCCTCCTCCGGTCCCGCGCCCGTCCCCGTTCCGGGGGTGCCGGTCCCGCGCCGTCGCCGCAGCGGGCCGGTCCGCGACTTCCTCGAAGAGGCCGGTGAGCTGCTGGTGTTCGCCGGGCAGTCGCTGGCCGCGATCCCGGGCACCTTCCGGTACATCTCCGAGGCCCTGCGCCAGGCCTCGCTGATGCTGCGCGGGACCCTGGTCCTGCTGTTCGTGATGAACGCGTTCCTGGGGATGACGCTCACCAACGTCGCCTACTTCCTGCTGCGCACGCTCGGAGCGTCGGACTACCTGGGCGTCGTGAGCGGGTACGGCACCCCGCGGCAGATCGCCACCACGATGTTCGGCTACGTCTTCACCGCCAAGGTCTGCTGCGGCATGACCGCCGAGCTCGGCGCCATGAAGATCCAGCAGGAGATCGACGCGTACGAGTCGACGGCGGTCGATCCGCGGAAGTACCTCGTGGGTGCCCGGCTCGTCGGCGTGATCCTCTTCGTGCCGGTGGCCGTCGTGGTCGGGCTGATCGGATCGATCGCCGGCTCCTACTTCGAGGCGGTCGTCGTGATCCACGGCATCTCCTCGAACGTCCTGCTGGACGTCCACTGGAGCGTGCAGACGGTCAACGACCAGCTCTTCTCGCTGGTGACCGTCTTCGCCATCGCGATCCCGACCGCGATCGTCGCGTGCTTCTACGGACTGCGGACCACCGGAGGCCCCGCAGCCGTGGGGACCTCGGTCGCGCGGGCGATCTACGTCAACCTGGTCATCCTGCACCTGATCGCCGTGTTCTGCGCCGTCGTCTACTACGGCACGAACATCAACCTGCCGATCGGCGGCTGAGGTGCCGGCGCACGGTCCCTTCGCGAGCCGCGTCCGGGCGCTTTGCGCCGCACTGCTGCTGACCGCGGCCATCGTCGTCGTGATCGTGCTGGCCAACGGGGGGGACGAGAGGCACGAGATCGTCGTCACCGTCGCCAGCGCGACGAACGTCGTCCCGGGGCAGGACATCCGCGAGGCCGGCGTGAAGGTCGGCAGCGTCGCGTCGTTGACGCCGGTGAGAAAGGGGCGGGCAACGCGGATCAAGCTCACGATCGACGAGCGCGCCTGGCCGCTGCCGCGGGCGAGCAAGATGACCCTCCGGTGGGGAGGAACCGTCAGCTACGGCAACCGCTACATCGCCCTGATCCCGAGCAAGGCCCGCGGCGCTATGCTCGCCGACCACGGCACGCTGCCCGCAGGCAACTTCACGATCCCGGTGGAGTTCGATCAGCTGCTGGGCACGTTCACCACCCCGGTGCGCCGTGATCTGCGCAACCTCGTGGATCGAGCCGGCGGGGCGCTCCTGGCGGCACGGCCCGGACTCGAGCGGACCCTCGAGCGGGCTCCCGCGGCGCTCAACGAGGCCAGCTTCGTCCTGCGTGACCTCACCGCGGACGACGCCGCGCTACACACGCTGGCGCAAGCGGGCGACGACGTGCTCTCGGCGGTCGCGGGAGCCCAGCCGGATCTCCGCTCGCTGCTGACCGACGCGAGCACCACGTTCACCGCGGTCGGCGATCGCGCCGGCGAGCTCCGTGACGTCCTGCAGCAGGCGCCGGGGACGCTGCGCGTCGCCCGCGACACACTCGCGCGGGCCGACACGACGCTCGACCGGGCGGACGACGTCGTCGGTCGGCTGAAGCCGGGCGTCACCCAGCTGCGGCGGATCGCCACACCGCTCGACCACGTGCTCGGCACCGTCGTCGAGGTGGCGCCCGACGCGCGCGGAACCCTCGCGAGTCTCCGCGCCGCGGCACCGAGCCTGAACCCGCTGCTCGCCAAGGTCACGACGCTCAGCCCGCAGCTCGAGCGCATCGGCAGCCAGGCCGTCGACAACCTCAACTGCATCCGGCCGTACACCCCGGACATCGTCTCGTTCTTCACCAACTGGGGTGATGCGCTGTCCTACGACGACAAGAAGGACAAGATCTTCCGCGCGCAGGTGCAGAACTTCCTGCCCGCGCCCGTGAACGCCAGTCCGCTGAACTCGGGCCAGCTTAAGAAGATCTTCCCCGGCCTGGAGTACGGCTTCCCGAGGCCGCCCGGGACCAACGCGGGCCAGCCGTGGTTCCTGCCCGAGTGCGGAGCCGGTCCCGACGCCCTGGATCCGGACAAGGACCCGGAAGCGCGGCCCTTCTCGCAGGTGATGCACATGCCCCCGCTGTCGCCGATCTCGGGCAGGCCATGACCACGCGCGTCGTCGCCGGCCTCATCGCGCTCCTCGCCGTCGCCGTGGCGCTCGTCGCACTGGTCGGACGCGACGACACCTACCGCGTGCGCGTGCCGCTGCAGAACGCCAGCGGGCTGAAGACCGGCTCCCCGGTCATCGTCGCGGGCGTCCCGAGCGGCACCGTGCAGCTGCACCTGCAGGGGGACGACATCGTCGCCGAGCTCAAGCTCCAGAAGCGCGTGGCTCCCGTCGGCCGCGACGCGCGCGTCGCCGTCACCGCCACCAACTTCCTCGGTCAGAAGCGCGTCGAGCTCGATCCAGGGCACCGCGGGCGACCAGCCCCCTCCGGCTTCACCGTCGCCGCCTCCCGCGTGACCACGCCCACCGACCTCGACCAGGTCCTCGACGTCCTGGACGCCGACACGCGCACGCGGATGACGGTCCTGCTCAACGAAGCCGGGCAGGCCGTCGTGGGCCGGCGCGTGGACATCGGCCAGATCCTGAAGGAGTTCCCACTCGGCGTGCAGGACGCCACCCGCGTTCTGCAGCAGGTCCGCACGGACGACCGCACGATCCGCGGCCTGCTCGTGCGCAGCGACCGCTTCGTCGACGAGGTCACGGCCAAGCGGAGCTCGCTGAACCGGCTCGTGGACACGGTCGGACAGACCGCCAAGAGCGTCGAAGGACGCCGCGCGGAGCTCCGTGCGACGCTCGCACGCGCGCCCGGAACCCTGGCCTCGCTCCAGCGGTTCCTCGCCGACCTGCAGCGCACGACCGTCCCGCTCGGCCCGGCGGCCCTGGAGATCTCGGCGACCGCACCCGCGCTGAGCGCGACCCTGGCGCAGGTCAGACCCTTCACCGAGAACGCCGACCCCACGCTCGAGCAGGCGACGGCCGTCGCCCCCAAGCTCACGCAGCTCGCCGACGGCGCCACACCTGTCTTGCGCCGCGCGCGTCCCGCCCTGGGCGCCTTGTCCTCCCTCGGCGCCGCGCTGCCGCCGCTCACCAATGCGCTGGACCGCAGCTCGAACAACATCCTCGCGGTGCTCGAGAACTGGTCGCGAGCGATCCAGTTCCGGGACGGCCTGGGCCATGTCTTCCGCGGCGAGGCCTCCGTGACGCCCAACCTGCTGCTCGCGATGCTCAACCGCCTCGCACCTTCGCCCGCCGACACGAGCAAGACGACCACCGGGCGCAAGCAGGTCGCTCGCCCCACGACGTCGACCGCACCCGCGGCCCCAACCACGTCGAACACGCCGGCGGCACCCACGCAGGCGCCGCCGCCGGCCAAGCCGCCGGCGCTGAAGCTGCCCGCTGCCGTCGACGACCTCCTGCACCAGCTGCTGCCCGGCGTCCCGCGGCCCGGCGATGCCCCATCCAGCCCGGGCGAGGCCGACGCCACAGGCCTACTCGACTTCCTCCTGAAGCCATGAGCGCAACCCACCGCCGCATCCGCCCGCGCCGCCAGCGCACCGACCAGGACCCCGTCGGACGGGTCCTCGCACGCGCCGCGGTGGTCGTCGGCGCCTTCACCGTGCTGACCTACCTCGCCCTGACCGTCTACAGCGGCATCCCCGGGAAGCACTACGACTACGTCACCGCTGCCGTTCCGCGCACCGGCAATCTGCTCACCCACGATCCGGTGCGCATCAACGGACGGCGGGTGGGCCAGGTGCACTCGATCACGGCCGGCCGCGACGGCAACGCCGACATCCGCCTGCAGCTGCAGGCCGGCACGAAGCTCCCAGCCGACACCCAGGTGCTGCTGCGAGCCAACGGTCTGCTCGGCGCCCGCTACGTCGAGCTGCAGCCGGGGTCGAGCGCCGCGGCCCTGGCGCCCGGAGCGGTGATCCGCGGCGGATCGCAGTCGCTGACCTACGGCGTCACCGACACCCTCGACGTCTTCGACGAGGAGACGCGCGGAGGCCTTAAGAGCACGCTCGGCGGTCTCGGCCAGGGACTGCTCGGCCAGGGCCAGCCGCTCAACCAGACCCTCTACGACGCCAGCCGCGCGATCGTCCCCGAACAGCGGCTCATGCGGCAGCTGTCGGCACCGGGCACGCGCCTCACGGAGCTGCTGCCGTCGTTGGACGCCGGCCTGACGCCGCTCGACGCCAATCGCGGCACGCTGACCCAGCTCATGGGCACGGGAGCCGACGCGCTGCAGCCCATCGCCGATCGTGCCGTGCAGCTGCGCGCGGCGCTGGCCGAGGCGCCCGCCACGCTCACCCGCGCGGAGACCGGCCTCACCCACGGCCGCGTGCTGCTTCGGTCCGTGCGAAACCTCGCGGTCGAAGCACGTCCGACCCTGCACGACGCCCCCGCCGGGCTCCGCGCGGCCACGCACCTCCTCCGGCAGTCTCCGCGGCCCCTGCGTCAGACCACCGCGCTGCTCAGGACCGCCGACACCACCGTCAAGCCCGTCCTGCGCCTGGTCCATGCCGCGTCGCCGCTGCTCGCCCCGCTGGACGAGGGCCTGACCAACCTCACGCCCATGGTCAGCATCTTGGGCCGCTACGGCTGTGACATCGAGAACTTCGGCGAGGTCTTCCGCAGCGTCACCGGATTCGGCGGCACCGGGGAAGGGCCCAACGGGCCGGCGATGGCCTTCCGTCTGACCGCGGCCGCGCCGCCGCCCGGTGAGGCCCTCGGCGCCAAGGATCCGCTCTCCCACCGCCAGAGCTACGCCAAGCCCTGCAGCTTCCTCTCGAAGCCGTATCCGATTCTGGCGCCCCGTCCCGCGAGCACGAGCAAGGCGGGTCGATAGCGTCATGCGCAAGCTCTCCTCCACCACGGGGCTGACTCAGCAGGGCACGGTCGGGCTCGTCGGCCTCGTGCTCGGCGTCGCCGTGCTGCTCGCCGGCCTCACCGGCCATCTGAGCTCGCTGTTCGGCACTGCGTCGCAGCACGAGGTTCGCGCGACGTTCGTCACCGCGCAGCAGGTCCGGAAGGGGACGGAGGTCCGGCTCGACGGCGTCAAGGTCGGCCAGGTGAAGCGCGTCGGCCTGCAGGCCGGAGGCCGCGCGAGCACCGTGACCATGGACGTCGACGACAGCGCCGGTCCGCTCTATCGCAACGCGCGCGCCGGCCTGCGCTGGAAGACCGTCCTCGGCGGCTCCTTCTACGTGCAGCTCCAGCGTGGCACCCCCGGCGGAGGGCCGCTGCCCGCCACCGGCATCCCCGTCGAGCAGACCTTCCGCCAGGTTGAGCTGGACGACATCACCTCCGTCCTGCGCGGCGGTGCTCGGGCAGGGCTGCAGCGGCTGCCGAAGGAGCTCGCCACCGCGCTGCGCGATCCGCGCGTGCCCGCCCGGCTCCTGGACACGGTCGGGGACGTGGCTCCCGACCTCGCGGGCGGCCTGCGTCCGCTCCGCGGAACCCATGTCGACCAGGACCTGCAGCAGCTGATCTCCAACACCGCGAAGACCGTGGCGATCATCTCCCGGCCCCGTGGCGGCCTGCGTCAGATCGTCGACGGCGTCGGCGTCACGCTGCGCACGACCGCCGCGCGCGACGCGGACATCAGCTCCACCCTGACCACGGCACCGGCGGCGATGCGCAACTCACGCGCGACGCTCGCCCGTCTGACCTCCACGCTCGAGCTCGCCGACCCGCTGCTGAAGAAGCTCCACCGACCTGCCGCGGAGGTCGGCCCGACGCTCGCCGATCTGCACCCGACCGTCACCAGCGCCGACCGGCTGCTGACCCGCGCCACCCCGTTGCTGCGGTCCCTCCGCCCGGCCGCTCGCTCGCTCGCCGGCGCCGCGGTCCGCGGTCTGCCGCTGGTCGACCAGCTCTCACCGAGCCTCGAGCGGCTGGACAAGTCGATCCTCCCGATGCTCTCCGAGAAGGACCCGGGCACCACGAAGTCCACCGCGGTGATGATCGGGGGCACCATGGCCGGTGTCGGCTCCGGAGCGGTCGGGCAGACCGACGTCAACGGGCACTTCATCCGCTTCCCGGTGACCTCAGGCAGCTCCCCGATCTACACGCTGCCCTGCCAGACCTACATCGCCAACCCGGACAAGGCGCAGATCATCGAGTGTCAGTCGCTGCAGCAGGCGCTCACCGCGTACCTGAACTACAAGCCGCTGGAGCCCACACCGGCGCCCCCGGCCTCGACGAGGGGAAGCCGCTGATGCTCGAACCCCGCGATCGCCTGTCCACCGGCGTCGGCCGTGCCCGCGTCGAGCTCGAGATCCGCCGCGGAGCGCGTCCGGCCGCCGCGGTCGCTCTGTGCATGCTGTTCGGGCTCTTCCTGGCCGCCTACGTGGTGCGTCACGTCAGCAAGACGGCCTTCCGCAGCACCTATCAGGTGCAGTTCGCCGTCAGCGACGCCACGGCCATCGTTCCCGGCCTGCACGAGGTGCGCTTCAAGGGCCTTCCCGTCGGCACCATCACCAAGGTCGAGATCAAGGGCCGTCAGCCCGTCATCACCGCCAAGATCCGTAGCGGTGCGGGCCCGCTCTACCACGGCGTGCGCACCGAGCTGCGCCCGAACACCGCCCTGCAGGACATGTACCTCGACATCGTCGACCGCGGGGCCAAGACGCAGGGGGGCCTTCGCTCGAGCGACGTCGTCCCCGCGACGCAGACCGCGATCCCCGTCAACGCCGACGACGTGCTGAACCTGTTCCAGCCCACCGAGCGGCTGCGCATGCGCACGCTTCTCGATCAGCTCGGCAACGGCATGGCCGATCACGGCGCGCAGCTGCGCTCCCTCCTCGCCGAGGCCGTGCCGCTGCTCCAGGTCGCCGGCGACATCTCCGCGAGCCTGCGCCGTCGCGCCCCGCGGGTTCGACGCCTGGTGCAGAACACCGCACTGCTCACCCGGGATCTCGGTGACCACGAGACGCAGCTCCGCACGCTGGTCCGCGAGGGAAGCCGGACCTTCAGCACCCTGCAGGCGGGCTCTCCCGACCTCGACGCCACGCTGCGTGCCCTGCCGGCCACGCTTGGCCAGGTGGATTCCGCCTTCACCGCGGTCCGCCGTGTGCTGCCGGATGTCGATGCTGCCGTCACGTCCTTGGATCCGGTGGCGGACAAGCTCTCCGAGTCGCTCGCGTCGCTGCGCCGGCTCAGCGCCGTGGCCCGCCCGGCCGTCGCGGCGCTGAACCGCCCTGTCGACCGGCTGGTCCCGTTGGCTCGGAACCTGACGCCGGTCGGAGCGGACCTGAAGCTCGCAGTCGACCGGCTGCTGCCGCAGGTGCCCACGGTCGACAAGGTCACCACCGGGCTCGTTGCCTGCAAGAAGGGCTTCCAGGGCTTCTTCCAATGGAACGCGTCGATGACGAAGTTCGGTGACGCGCGCGGGGCCGTCCCCCGGGGCAACGTCGCCGTCGGCCTGCAGTCCACCAGCGTGTTGAACGATCCGAACGAGTACGTGCCGGCCGCCTGCGTTCCCGGTCCCGTCGTAGGCGGACGGCCGGCAACGGCAAAGGACGGGCAGTGATGAAAGGTCCCGTCCGCGGCTTCCGCGGCCATCTGCTCACCGCCGGAGTCGCCCTGCTGCTCGCCGCCGGGTCCTCCGTCGCGTTCCTCGGCATCGGCGGCGGCCTGCCGTCGACCGGTGGCGACGCCTACGAGGTCCGGGTCGTGCTCTCCAACTCCGCGTCGCTGATCCGCGGATCCCGGATCACCATGGCCGGCACGACCGTGGGCAAGGTCTCCGACATCCGCCGGCAGGGCTTCAGCACGATCGCTACCCTGCGGATCACCGACCAGCGCGTCGTGCCGATTTCGGCGAGCACGCGGGTGAACCTGCGCCAGCGGACGCCGGTGGGGGAGAACTACGTCGAGCTGCGACCCGGGGGAGCCAAGGCCGAGCTGCCGTCGGGAGGGACGCTGCGGGCCAGCCAGTCCGACGAGTACGTGGACGTGGACCAGGTCCTCTCCATCCTCAGCGGTCCCACGCGGAACCGGGCTCGGCAGCTCTTCCAGAACCTCGGCGGCGCACTCGACGGCCGTGGCCAGCAGCTCAACGACATCCTCGGCGACGCCTCGACCACGGTCCAGGCCGGCTCCAAGGCGTTCACGCTGCTCGACGCCGATCGCGCACACGTCGGCAACGTCGTCAGCTCGCTGGAGTCGATCATGGACGCGGTCGGCGAACGGCGCCAGACCGTCGCCACGCTCTCCCGCCAGGGACTCCGGTCCCTGCAGGCCGTCGCCTCGCGCGACACCGCGCTCAGGCAGACCATCGCGGTCCTGCCCTCCACCCTCGAGCAGGTCCGCAGCACCAGCGGTAAGGTCGACGACATCACCGCCACCGCGAGCCCGGTCGTCGCGAACCTCGCTCGGGCCGTTCACGACGTGCGACCGGCCGTCACGAGCCTCCGGCCCGCGGCCCAGCAGGGCAGCCAGATCCTCGCCGAGCTCACCACCGCCGCCCCGCGGCTCAACACGACGCTCAAGCGGGCCAAGGCGCTGTCCTCGCCGCTGAGCAACGCACTGCCGCAGCTGCACAAGGCGATCTGCCAGCTCAACCCGGTGATCCGCTACACGAAGCCGTACACCGACGACATCGGCCAGCTGCTCATGGGACTCGGGTCCGCCTCCAACGGCTATGACGCCATCGGGCATCTCATCCGGATCACGCCGATCGTCAATGAGAACAGCCTCGTCGGCGCGCCGGAGGCGGTCACCACGGCGATGCACACCCTGTTGCGCGCCGGCTTCCTCGCCAAGAGCCAAGGCTTGCGACGCGAGCCCTATCCCAAGCCCGACATGAACGGCAAGGCCACGGCCGGCACGAGCCCCAACGAGCCCATCACAGCGGCAGAGGTCAAGCAGTCCGGGTACGTGTTCCCGCACGTCGTCTCCGACTGCTGACCGCCGCGCCCTCCTCACGCAACGTCGTGGGTGCCGCATCACGGTGCGGCCGTGCCGTACACGGTTGACGGCAAACCGTGCATTGTGCATAGTAGCCACCAGTGCCAGGGTCGATCGAACAGAAGCGTGGATTGCCGTGCCGCCTTTGAGTGCGCTGACGCGCAACGAACCGGTGCCACGGGCCTCGGATGCATCTGCGATGACCACGTCGGCGGTCCGGCTGGCCGTGGAGGACGCGCTGGCGTCGCCGGACCCGGCGGCCCAGCGGCTGCGCTATGCGGACACCAGCGTGGCGTTCTGCGTGGAAGGCCCCGTGGCGGAGCGCTTCACCCTCCTCCTCGATCGGCAGCCTGCCGCCATCGTCGACGGCGACGACGCCGAGGTCCAGATCGTTCTCACGAGCCAGCAGGCCGCGCGCTTCAGCCGCGGCGACCTCCCGATGCCGGCGGCGGTGATCGCCGGCGAGGTCCTGACCCAGGGCCCGGTGCGGAAGTACCTGGAGGTCGACCCCGTCCTTCGCCGGTTGCTCCAGGAGGCCGACGCGTCGCAGTCCACCGTGCGGATACCGCGGCCCGGCGCGCCCGCGTCGATCCCCTCCGAGCTGCTGGCGATCGAGACCCGCAACCTCCACAAGTCGTTCGGCGACAACGCGGTGCTCGCGGGGCTCGACGTGACCATCCCGGAGGGCGTCATCTCCGTCGTCCTCGGGCCGTCCGGCACCGGCAAGAGCGTGCTGCTGCAGCACATCATCGGCCTGTTGCGCCCCGACGCCGGCGAGGTCCTGATCCGGGGCCAGGCCCTGGGCGACATGAATCGCTCGGACGTCATCGACCTGCGCCGGCAGATCGGCGTGATGTTCCAGGATGGGGCGCTCTTCAGCTCCATGACGGTCTTCGAGAACGTCGCCTTCCCGCTGCGCCAGCACACCGACTTCAACGAGGCCGAGGTCCGGGAGCTCGTCGAGGACCACCTCGCGAGCGTCGGGTTGAGCCCCGCCGCGCACCGGCGCCCCAACGAGCTCTCCGGCGGCATGCGCAAGCGGGCAGGGCTCGCTCGCGCGCTCGTGCTCAATCCGGGCATCGTGCTGTGCGACGAGCCCGATTCGGGACTCGATCCCGTGCGGACCGCGTTGCTGGGTGAGCTGCTGGTCGATCAGCACGCACGCTGCGGGGGCACGATGGTCATGGTCACCCACAACATCGCGCTCGCCCGTCAGACTAGTGACCACATCTCGGTGGTGTGGCGCGGCCGTGTCCTTGAATCAGGCCTCACCGAAGATGTCTTCGCCTCCGAGCGACCTTTCGTCCGCCAGTTCCTCGCCGGCGCCACCGCGGGGCCGCTCGGCATGGACGTATGAGACCCGGTGTGCCGCCGGCCCGCCGCTGACACCCTCCCGCTCAACCCCGCACCCAACCGAAGGACGACCATGCGCATCGAGATCGACACCCACGCCGGCCGCACGAGGACGCGATGACCGGTACCCAGCAGCGCACCAGCGTCCTGATCGTGGGCGGCGGACCGGTCGGGCTGACCACGTCGATCCTGCTCGCCGATCTGGGCGTCGAGAATGTCGTCGTCGAGCGACGCGACGGCAGCTCGAAGCTCCCGAAGGCGCACTACCTCAACTCGCGCACGATGGAGATCTTCGGCGCGTTCGGCTTCGCCGACGAGGTCTACGCGGCGGGTTCATCCGCTGAGCACATCTCGCAGACCACCTGGTACACGAGCCTCGGCGGAGACGATCCGACCGACCGCCGGATCTTCATGCAGCTGGACGCCTTCGGCGGGGGAGAGCTTGCCGCGCTGTACGAGGGCACCAGCGCCTACCGGTCCGGCAACCTGCCGCAGAAGCACCTCGAACCGCGGTTGCGCGCCGTGGCCGAGCAGCGGACGCCCGGTGGCGTGCGCTTCAGCCAGGAGTGCCTCGAGCTCACCCAGGACGAAGACGGCGTGCACGCCGTGATCGAAGGCGCCTCCGGACCGGAGCGCATCGACGCGCAGTACGCGGTCGTGGCCGATGGGGGACGCTCGATCGGCGCCAGCCTCGGGGTCAGCCTGCAGGGCCTTCCGCCGTTCATGCGGGCCACGGCGATTCACTTCAAGGCCGATCTGTCAGTGTGGATCCAGGAGGACACCTCGATGCTACGCCTGATCCAGCGCGTCGCCGAGGACGGGACGATGCTCGAGACCGGGCTCGTCGGCATGGGTCCCGAGCACTGGGATCGCCGCTCCGAGACATGGGTCATCAACGTCGTCGCGCCGATCGCCCCAGGCGCTCCGGAGATCGACTGGGACAACGCCACTGCGCTCGCCCACCTGCGCGACATCCTGAAGCTCCCGGAGTTGGATGCGGAGATCATCTCGATCGGCGGCTGGGCCGTGGAGAGCGTGCTGGCCGACCGCTATCGGGTCGGCCGCGTCTTCCTCGCCGGCGACGCCGCCCACCGGCATCCCCCGACCACCGGGCTGGGCCTGAACTCCGGCGTCGGCGACGCCCACAACCTCGCGTGGAAGCTCGCGGCGGCCGTGCGCGGCACCGCGGGGGATGGCCTGCTCGACAGCTACGAGGCCGAGCGGCGCCCGGTCGCCGCCCGCAACATCGAGTGGGCCATGCTCACCGCGTTCAACCACGTCGCCACGCAGTCTGGGTGGGGCGTGCTCCCTGGGGTCCCTCCGGAGCACAACCTCATGATGTACGCCGCGACGCTCGCGGACACCCCGGATGGCGCCACGCGACTCGCGCGCCTGTGCGAGTTCCTCCGCACCCAGCGCATGGAGTACCAGGCCCGTCACATCGAGCTCGGCTACGACTACTACGCCGGCGGCGCCGTGGTCCAGGACGGCTCGCCCGCGCCGGAGCGCGACCCGTTCGGCCTCGAGTACGAGCAGACCACCAGGCCCGGCCATCGCCTTCCGCACGCGTGGGTGACACGCGCGGGGGATCGCGTGGACACGCATTCGCTGCTGCGGCCAGGTGCGTTCCTCCTGCTCTGCGCCGAGCCGGCGAGCAGCTGGATCGACGCGGCGCGCGAGCTCGCTGAGGAGCTCGACATCGAGATCGCCGTCGAGGCGCTCGAGCGCTCGGAGCAGGCATGGGGCAGGCTCCCCGGACACGACGGGGTCGAAGCGGTGCTCGTCCGCCCGGACGGCCATGTCGCCTACCGCGCCTCCAGCGGCGGTGTCGAAGCGGCGGACGTCCTGCGCGAGGCGCTCGTCGTCGCGCTGGGCCGCGCCGGCAACCCGGCCCCCAGCGCGGCGTAGCCGGGCCGCATCGACCCTGGTTGCCAGAAGATGCACTATGCATTATCGTCCTGCATGACACGCCAATACCGTCCAGCTGAGGGGTCGTTCTGATGTCTGTAGCCCAAGAGGCCACGCCCGGTGCCAGCGCGCCGGAGCCCGATCTGACACCGGCGGAAGTGATCGCCCGAGCCAAGACGATCGCCGCGACGCTCGTCCCGCGCCAAGGGGAGACCGAGCAGCGGACGTTCTACGCCGAAGACACCCATGAGGCCTTCAGGGCCGCCGGCTTATACCGGCTGCTGGTCCCGAAGAAGTACGGCGGCTACGAGTTCGGGATCGACACCTTCCTCAAGGTGGCCATGAACATCGCCTCCGGCTGCCCGTCCACCGGGTGGCAGCTGTGTCTGGGCACCTCGCACGCGCTGACCGCCGCCTCGTTCTTCCCCGAGCACGTTCAAGCCGAACTGTTCGCCGATAGCGACTTCATCTGCCCCACCACCATCCGTCCCAGCGGAGTGATCGAGAAGCGCAGCGACGGGGACTGGAACCTGACCGGCGACTTCCCCTACGCCTCGGGCTCCCCGTACGGGATGTTCTACATGGGCCACACCATGGCACCGAACGGTCCGCCCGCGCCGATGCTGTTCATCGCGCCGCGCAGT
>JAOPZJ010000295.1 GCA_025964155.1 Solirubrobacterales bacterium | reverse complement strand
CGCCGGCGCCGAGGCCGCGCTCGCGCTCGGCGCGGGCGTCGAGGCCCGGGCCGGCCTCGTCGCGGACCGGAGCCGGCTGGCCGATCTGCGCGACCCGGACGCCGACGCGGTCCCGCCCGCGGTCGCCCGGGACGGCGGTCGCGGCGGCAAGGCGTTCATCGACCTCGACGAGGACGTGACCGCCAAGGACATCGCGTACGGCGCGGCCGAGGGATACGACTCGATCGAGCTCTCCAAGCGGTATACGACCGTCACCATGGGCCCCTCCCAGGGCCGCTTCTCCCAGCTGGCGTCGGTGCGCGCGCTGGCGGCCGAGACCGCGCTCTCCATGGGCGACGTCGGGCTCACCACCGCGCGTCCGCCCTGGACGACCGTGCCGCTCGGCGTGCTCGCCGGCAGGTCCTTCGAGGCCGCCAAGCGCTCGGCCATCCATGGCCGCCACCGCGAGCTGGGGGCGACCGTGAGGTGGGCGGGCGACTGGCGCCGAGCCTACGACTACGGCGACATCGAGGGCGAGGCCCTTGCCGTCCACGCAGCGGCGGGCCTGATCGACGTCTCCTCGCTCGGGAAGCTGCTCGTCCGCGGGCCCGAGGCCGGCGCATTCCTCGACCGGCTCTACCCGAACCGGATGTCGACGCTCGCCCCCGGCCGGGTCCGCTACGGCGTCATCACGTCCGAGGCCGGGCGCATCGTCGATGACGGCACCGTCGTGCGCCTCGACGAGGAGACGTTCTATGTCACCACGACCTCGAGCGGCGCCGCCGGCGTCGAGCAGCTGTTCAGCTGGTGGCTTGCCGTCTGGGAGATGGACGTCACCGTCACCGACGTCACCCAGGCGCTCGCCGCCGTGAACCTCGCCGGACCCCGCGCCCGCGACATCCTCGGCACGCTCACCTCGCTCGAGGTGACCAACGAGGAGTTCCCGTACCTGCACGCGCGACAGGCGACCGTTGCCGGCATCGACTGCCTCGTGCTGCGGATCGGCTTCGTCGGTGAGCTCGGCTACGAGATCCACGCTCCGGCCGCGCTCGGCGAGCCGCTGTGGGACGCGCTGCTTCAGGGCGGCGCGGGCCACGGCATCCGTCCGTTCGGCCTGGAGCCCCAGCGGATCCTGCGGCTGCAGAAGCAGCACATCCTCGTCGGGCAGGACACCGATTCGGAGACCACGCCTTACGGCGCGAGCATGGGGTGGGCGGTCAAGCTCGACAAGGACGAGGCGTTCATCGGCAAGTGGTCCCTCGCCGGCGCGGCGGCGCCCACGCTGATGCTCGTCGGCTTCACCGTGCCCGGGACCGCCGTTCCCACCGAGGGAGCCGCGGTGCTCGACGACGCCGGCGTCCCGGTCGGCCAGGTCACCAGCGCGCGGCGCTCGCCGCAGCTGGGCCGGGTCATCGGGCTTGCCCAAGTGCCCCTAGATGTGGCCGGCGACGGCGCCGCATTCACGATCTCCGACGGGGACCGGCGCCTGGTCGCCACCACCGTCACCCGACCGTTCTACGACCCCGACGGCGAGGTGCTGCGCTCGTGAGGTTCCTGACCATTCCCACTGACGGCGCTCCCGCGGCCCGCAGCCCGATGGAGCGGGCGGCCCGCGCGCTCGGCGCCCGGATGCAGCCGCGCGCCGGCGCGCTCGTCGTGGTCGGGTACGGCGACGGGCCCGCCGAGCACCGGCGGATCGTGGAGACCGTCGCCTTCGCCGACGCCTCGCACGTCGGCGTGCTCGAGCTGCAGACGCCGCCCGCCAGATCGCGGGCGCTGGTCGATGCCGTCGCCGCCGTGGCGCCCGACGCCACGCTCGAGGCGGGCGTGGCCAGCCGCGCGCAGGACGCCTGGTGGTGCTCGATGACCCCGGGCCGTGCCCTCGTGGTCGGCGCGGCGTCCGTGCTGGAACCGCTGCGGACCGCCCTTGACACGCCGCCCGTCCGGGTCACCGATCTCAGCGCCGGCCATGCCGCACTCGTGGTCGCAGGGCCGCTGGCGCGCGAGGTCATCGCACGGTTCTGCGCGCTCGACCTGCGCCCGAGCCGGACCCCGGTCCACGCCTGCCGTCCGGGCTCCATCGCGCGGACGGGCGGCATGGTGATCCGCGAGGCCGAGGATCGCTACCTGCTGCTGTTCGGCGCCGCGTACGGCGCGTATCTGTGGTCGGTGGTCGCCGACGCCGCCGAGCATCTCGGCGGCGGACCGGTCGGACTCGATGCCCTCGACGCCCTCGATGCGGTGACCCCTTATGCGTGATCTCTTTCGCAAGCGCCGCATGTGGCGCCCACGCGGTGACCTGGAGTCGAGCTACGACGTCGTCATCATCGGCGCCGGCGCGCACGGCCTGGCGACCGCCTACTACCTGCGTCAGCTGGGGATCACCGACGTCGCGGTCCTCGACAAGGGGTACATCGGCGGCGGCGCGGCGGGGCGCAACACCACGATCCTGCGCTCCAACTACAAGACGCCCGAGGGCGCGCGCTTCTACGACGCGAGCGTCAAGCTCTACGAGGGACTCGGCGCCGAGATGGGGTTCAACCTGCTCTTCTCGCAGTGCGGGCATCTCACGCTGGCCCACTCGGACCGGGCGATGTTCGTGATGGCCAACCGCGCTGAGGTCAACCGCCTGCAGGGGATCGACTCCCACCTCATCGGACCTGACGAGGTGCAGGCGCTGGCGCCCGCGATGTACGTGGGGGAGGACACGACGTATCCGATCCTGGGCGCCCTCTACCACCCGCCCGGCGGCATCATCCGTCACGACGCCGTCGTGTGGGGCTTGGCACGCGGCGCCGACGCCGGCGGCGCGGAGATCCATCCCGGGACCGAGGTCCTCGGGCTTGATCGCAGTGGCGACCGCATCACTGGCGTGCGCACGAACCGCGGCACGGTTCGCGCCGGCCAGGTGCTCAACTGCACGGCGGGCTGGAGCACGCTGATCGGCGACATGGCCGGCGTGCCGCTGCCGATCACGACGCACATTCTGCAGGCCTGCGTGACCGAGCCGGTGAAGCCGTTCCTCGACGTGGTCATCGTCTCGTCCCAGATGCACGTGTACCTGTCGCAGTCCGACCGGGGCGAGTTCGTGATGGGTTCGGAGATCGAGCCATGGACGACGTACCGCATGCAGGGCACGCTCAACTTCCTGCAGGACCTCACGCGTCATACGCTCGAGCTGTTCCCGCAACTCGAGCGAGCCCGGCTGCTGCGCGCCTGGGCCGGTCTCTGCGACCTGAGCCCCGACTACAGCCCGATCCTGGGAAGGACCGAGGTGGAGAACTTTCACGTCAGTGCCGGGTGGGGGACATACGGCTTCAAGGCCGCCCCGATCGTCGGCAAGATGCTGGCCGAGCTCGTCGCGACGGGCCGGACGCCCGACCTGATCGCGCCGTTTGCGCTTGAGCGGTTCTACACCGACGAGCTCGTGTCCGAACTGGCCGCGGCCGCCGTCAGCCACTGATGGCGGTCGACCAGCAGGACGTCGCGCGGCTCCTGGTGCGCTGCCCGGACCGCCCCGGCATCGTTGCGGCGATCTCCGGCTTTCTCGCCGACCGGTCGGCGAACATCATCACCTCGGACCAGTTCTCGACGGACCCCGAGGGCGGCACGTTTTTGATGCGGATGACCGTCTACATGCACGGCCTGCGGGAGCGCGCGGCGTTCGAGGATATGTTCCGCCGGGAGGTGGCCGAGCCGTTCGGCATGGACTGGCGTCTCTGGTTCGTCGGCGACCGTCGCCGTGTGACGCTGATGGTCTCGCGCTACGACCATTGCCTCGTGGATCTCCTCTGGCGCTGGCGCCGGGGAGAACTGGACATCGATGTGGTTCAGGTCATCTCCAACCACGAGCACCTCCGCGCGGAGGTCGAGGGCCTTGGCGTCCCCTACCACCATGTGCCGGTCACCAAGGACACCAAGCGCGAGGCCGAGCGCGCGGCGGCAGACCTGATCGCCGGGAGCGACCTCGTCGTGCTCGCCCGGTACATGCAGATACTCACCGGGGACTTCCTGCGCGATGTCGACTGCCCGGTCATCAACATCCATCACTCGTTCCTGCCCGCATTCGCGGGGGCGGGTCCGTACGAGCGAGCCCAGGAACGGGGCGTCAAGCTGATCGGCGCGACGGCGCACTACGTCACCGAGGATCTCGACGCCGGTCCGATCATCGAGCAGGACGTGCTGCGGGTGAACCACCGTTACACGGCCGCCGACCTGGAGCGGGTCGGGCGCGACATCGAGCGCGTCGTGCTGGCGCGAGCCGTCCGGAGCCACCTCGACGACCGCGTGCTGATCGACGGGAACCGCACCGTCGTGTTCGGGTCATGAACCGGCCCCGGACGGGCCTCATGAGGCCGGCGCGGCGCGGTACGCTCACAATACTCATGGCCTACGACGGGGACCTCGCAAACCGCCTTCGCGAACTGCTGGCCGACGAGGACGCCGTCACCGAGAAGAAGATGTTCGGCGGCCTCGCGTTTCTCCTGCACGGCCGCCTGTCCGTCAGCGCCTCGCGCAACGGCGGGCTGCTGGTCCGCATCGACCCGGCCGACACCGACGCATGCCTGGCGCGTTCCCACGTGTCGCTGATGGAGATGGGCGGGCGCACGATGGACGGGTGGATCACCGTTGCGCCCGAAGGGTGCAAGAGCAAGCGCGAACTCGCCACGTGGGTCAAGCGCAGCGTCACCTTCGTCAAGACGCTGCCGCCGAAGTAGCTCGCTGGTCGACCCGCTCGGCCTCTAGGCGGCCGGGTCGCCGCCGTGCGGCCCGCGGCCTCCGATCCCGGTCAGCAGTTCGCCGACGCGCAGCCGGCCGCCGGCGTCCGGCGCCAGCGGCGGTGTCGGCGCGCCCGTGCCAGCGCGGAGCCCGTCGAGCAG